>JAFUBU010000092.1 GCA_017460045.1 Candidatus Saccharimonadota bacterium | reverse complement strand
TCCAGCCGTATGCCGTCCCGATCGTATGCGCAAACTCCTTCCCAAAGTGTTTGCCCATATAATCTCCGTTTTCATCTATCTCCCACTCGTCCCAAATCTTTACCCCCCGCTCCTGTAGCCATCTTACGTCGTTGCTCTGTACCTGCCAGATCCATAACATCTCTAGTATTGCCGCCCGAAAGACCGCAAACTTCGTCGTCAAAACCGGGAACTCCTCCGAGAGGTCAAATTCTAAGACTTGATGCGGTAGCCTTATCGTCGCGCTCTCGCTCTCGACCTGCGCGATATGGTTCGGCATCGAAACGCTCGCCGAACCTCGCTTGTCGGTTTTATGGGTATAGTTTACGACCCGCTCGCCATCTTTTAGGATTCGCTCGCAAAGGTCCAAATATTGCTCGTCGAATTTGCTCATCTACGACCTCCAACTTATCTACTACCATTATATCAAATGTAATTTTTACTAAAAGTCTTGATTTTTCAAACCGTCTAGTTTATAATTGACTTGACAGTCTGAGAAAGACTATTTTTTATAGCAAGTTAAAGGAGAAATATGGCAAAAATTACCCGCATCAAGGCTTCCGACCCCGGTGCTAAAGCCCAAAAAGAGCCGGAAAAGCCCGTCCCGGAAAGTCCCGAAAAGGACGCCCCGGAAAAAGCCTCGGACGAGGAGAGAAACCTCGAGTTCTCCGAAAAGGAGGCTCGCGCCCATAAAAAGCTCGCCGAAAAAGAGCGCAAGGCGATGCAAAAAGCCGAAAAAAGAAAAGTAAAACTCGAGGACCAAGAAGCCCAAGGCGGCTCGAAGGTAAAGCGTATTTTGACCGCTCCCTTCCGCTACCTCCGCGACTCTTGGCGCGAAATTCGCCAAGTTCGCTGGCCGAATCGCAAAGCGACCTGGAAGATGGTCTTCGCGATTTTTATCTACAGCGCGTTGTTTATCGCCCTGATTATGCTCCTCGACGTGCTCTTTACTTGGTTATTTAACTTAATATTAAAGTAGAAAGGATTATATGGCAGTAAACAGATATGATGATAGTCTTGCGTGGTACGCGATTAGTACTTACGCCGGCTACGAAGACAAGGTCGCCGACTCTATTAACCAACGTGTCGATGGCGCCGAGATGAAAGGGAAGATTTTCGAGGCCCTCGTCCCGAAAGAAAAGCAAATCGATATTAAAAACGGCGAGCGCCGGACCGTCGACCGCAAGATTTTCCAAGGTTACGTCTTGGTCCAAATGCGCCTCTCCGACGAGACCTGGTATATTATTCGAAATACCCCGGGCGTAACCGGCTTTATCGGTACCGGGACCCAGCCTACGCCCGTTTCCGACAAGGAAATCGCCAAGATTAAAAAGCGCATGGAAGAGAGCGATCCGAAGTTCTCGATCAACTACGCTCTTGGCGAAGTCGTCTCGATTACCGACGGCCCGTTCAAAGGCTTTGAAGGAACTATCTCCGAACTCGACTCCGAAAAAGGGAAGCTCAAGGTCATGGTCTCGATGTTCGGTCGCGAAACCCCCGTCGAGCTCGACGCCCTCCAGGTCAAGAAAATCGCCTAAACCACCCCAAGTGGTCTCGGCCTGCTCCAAGACCACTTGCATCTCTAGAAAAACCAAAACCCCGGCGCGTTATCGTCTGGGTTCTGTATTTCGTTGGCGCTTGGCGCTGTCCGGATATAACGATCGGTTACGGACATTGTCGCTACTCCAACCCTTGCAATTATTTTATCATACTTCGTTTGATAAGGGAATACTCCTTTTTACCCAAAACCAAAATTTGCTGCGCTCGATACGAGGCTGGGTCATCTTTAAAGTAATGGCAAACATCGCCAAGCACTCGTCGAAAATCTCGCTTTGTAAGATAGGCATTAATGACTAAATTGCACGACTGCCTAGTACAGACCTTTCCGGGAGTTCGCCGGCTCGGATATAGTGTCGTTTTGTACAGTTGTCTTTTGGCATTCATTATCATTCCTTTATTTGAAAATCCCCCTTGGTGCAAACAGATACCACTACGGTATAACCCATTTGCCTCAAGGGGGATATTTTAGTCCTCAAAGACATTGTAGCAAAGCTTCGCGCAAAAGTCTAATGATTATGCTTAAATTGAAAAATGTCCAAAAAAGTGCTTGCGGATTTTTTCGCGGCTTGCTATACTAAGAATAGGCCAGACGTAAAAATATCGTGCAATATTTACAATTTCATTAGTGTATCGTAGAACTATCAATGAACATTATTAAAATGTTGAAAGAGGCCCTTTATCCGGGCTATCCACTCAGCATTTTAGTAATGCGAGTTGATAGTTCGCACGATAGTTCTGGCCGAACCGTCCGATAGAGGGTCTCTTTCAGCAAGTACGCTGAGTGGATATAAAACAAAAGCCGCTACCGGACGTAGTGGCCAATTTATTTGGCCTCAGAGAGTTAAACTAAGACTGGAGGTCATATGACAAACAACAAACTACTAAACCGCCTAGGAAAAGCCGTCCATTTCCGGACGGGCGCCGGAGCCTTATCACCCAGCTCGGGCGTCCGTCCGGGGGCGAAAGGGATATTCCATCTTTCGCCCCTAACCTCCTTCGGAGATTCGGACTTTAGTTTCAAGTCCAAGTCCGAGTTTAGGCGATCCTTCCGTTTTTCCAAACCGCTTGCGCTTTTAAGGCCGGTAGCTGGTATGCTAGCAGTTATCTTCATCTCGATTCTTAGCTTCTCTTTCTTCTCCAATTCCGCTTATGACTCTAGTTATCTGAATGTCTCTTCTACCGGCAGTGCGGCTTTCGGGAGTATCCGCCCGACTGCTTCTGGCGCTTCGGCTTCTGCCTCCGATACCCTTACGGTCCATACCGATTGTACTTCTGGTTATAAAGTTTATGTTTCTGGCCAGAATGGGAAAGATACCAATCTTACGAATTCTAATTCTTCTATTACTTCTAATAATACTATCTCTACTTCCTCTACGGCGGTTGGTTCTACGGCTAATGCTCTTAGTTCTAATACTTGGTGCTTAAACTCTGAAAATACTAGTACTGATGTTGGTCTTCCCGCTTATGCTAACGCTGCTAATACCGCTCTTACCTCTAAATCTTCTGTTTCGGAAGAAAGTACCGTACCGATTT
>JAFUBU010000091.1 GCA_017460045.1 Candidatus Saccharimonadota bacterium | reverse complement strand
CTACATCTTCAAGCTTTGTGGAATCGCCGCACATCAAGCGATGTTCGCCGAGCTGATAAACTTCGCCGAGCTTACTTATCGGAGGGTTTTCTTCGTCTAGCTCCGGCGCAACATCTTCCTCGATTTCTTTTTCTGATTCGTCTAGCTCTACATCCAAGCCCCAATCGGCAAGGTCTAAATCCGACCATTCCTCAGCGAGCTTATCCATATCCCATTCGCCGTTATTGACATTATCGCGAATCACGATTTCTCGTTCGCGTTCCTCGGTTAAGCCTTTGAGGAGGTAGGTCGGCACCTCCTTGAGGCCAAGGGCTTTTGCCGCATCGTAGCGTTGGTTACCGGCAATGATTACTAATTCGCCGGTGCGGTCAGAGAGAAGTAGCGGCCTTGCTTCAAAGTAGTCCGGGTTGTCTTTGATTGACTTTACTAGGATCTGAAAATCCTCGCTACTAATCTTGCGAGGGTTATTTTCTAATTTTCTTAAATCTTCGAGCTTTCGATACTCCATTGATGTCCTTTCCGTCCTGAACGCGGACTTTGTAATCTTTACCATAGACATTGATGTCGGCTTCGCCATCTTTAAGCTTGTCGGTTACATCTATGGCTTGTTTATAGAGGTGAACGACTACGCGGCCGTTGTTATCTGATTTGGCGTTAATGATTTCTACCATTCCTAGTCCTTTCTTTATATTTCCGGCTTGAATCTTCTAGTAGTTCGATCAAGTCGGCAATGGTTTCTGGCGGAAACTTGCCACGATATCCGATGAATCGTAGCTCAAAGCGTTTCCTTAGGCCGTCTTCGGCTTTATCCGTCACGATTCCGGCCTCAATCGCGATCCGGTTGAGTGGTAGGTAGAAAAGGTAGAGCCTTTTTCCTCGCACTCGCGCCCAGAAGTCCTTATTCAGTCCTCGCTCGACAAGGATGTCGTCTAGTGCGTAGGTTGCCTGTTCAAGCACTTCTAGATACCGATATTTTGTGATGTATCGTTTTTTGTGGGTAGCAAAGCGGTCGCAGACGACGCGCATCGTCGTCAAGGCCTCCAGCTCCCGGAGGGAAATGTTTTTCATTCCTGTTTCTCCTTGATTAGTTGATATAAGAAAAATCGCCATTTCTGGCGACCGCAATTGATTACTTTTAATTATACCATAAGCAAATTTTTCTTTCCAGTAATGTCTTGCGGCGCGCCGCAATTTTTGCTATAATGAGATTAAGCTAATCGAGGTAATACAATGTCAAAACTAAAAGTAGCGTCTTTCTTTGCTGGGGTTGGTGGCATCGATAAGGGCTTTGAGAAAACCAATCATTTTGAAACTATATATGCTAACGAATTTGATCCGTATCCGGTTGAAACTTTTGAATTGAACTTCCCAATTAAGGCCGATTGTCGAGACATTCACGACGTCAAAGCTACGGAAATTCCGGATTTTGATGTTTTACTCGCAGGCTTCCCGTGTCAGGCTTTTAGTATTGCCGGTCTTCGTAAGGGCTTCGATGACGAAAAAGGCCGG
>JAFUBU010000003.1 GCA_017460045.1 Candidatus Saccharimonadota bacterium | reverse complement strand
TAAGGAGTCCAACCATTACAAACGTAATAAGTTGAACTCCCTTAAGGGTACTCGAGCTGGGTGATAAAACTCTAGTACCCTTAAGGTATTTCAAATTAGTTTGATTTGTATTGGTATGGTTTCCCATTTGCCTCCTTACTTTTTACTTATTTTGGGGTATCAAAACTAAAGCGTTTTAATTCCCCTCCTGTTATTGGTTGTTGTTAAACCCGTTTTAAGGCCTACGGTCGTTCAAGGCACGACTTAAAACGCGTTTTTCTCGAGCGTCGGACTTACTATGCTTTCTCGCAATCTGCCTAGACAAGCAAGAAGCCGTCTACTCTGCAAGCAAACGACTTAATCGTTCCGACTCTGTGAGCAGACCCTCTCGGCATCTACACAGGGCTCAGGACGGCCGCCTAACTTGCGTAATTGACCATTACACAAGAGAGACGCCGATCCTACAATTGGCAGGGTCGGAACGACCTTAGGCGACCGTCCTCAACCTCCAATTATTAGAATCTATTATATATCATATTATAAAGTACTATTTCGTCTCTCAACTAATCAATGAATCGTGTAATGGTCTACTCTATTATATCATACCTTGACCATTTTGTGCGAAAAATCTTCAAAAAATGTGCAGTATATTGACATAACGGTTCTGGCTAATTATAATGGAGGTAATAAAATAAAGGAGTTAAAATGTATAGAACAACAGTAAATAGTGCTCGGTATGTCGATACGGCTACCGCCCAATGGAGCGAGTCGACGGCGCTGATTGTCATGATTTGCGCGTTCGTCATAGCGCTTTTGATTTTCTTCTTGGTTGCGAGAATGAAAAATCCGACTGGGAAATTTACCAAAAAGCTCAAAGAATTTTTGAACTTCCGCAGTATCATTATCGACGGGATTATCGAATTCTTCTATATCTTTATGACTATCATAATGACAGTTGCTTCGATCTATGTAATGTTCTCCGGCGTAGATTATGCTATCTTGCAAGGTCTCGCGGGGCTAATCCTCGGGAATATCGCCATTCGGGTAGGGTTTGAGCTTATTATGCTATTCGTCGGCCTCTGGCAAAACACTAGCGACATTCGCAAGTTTTTGGAAGCTCGCCACTTGAAAGACCTTGGCGAAGCGCCGAAGAAGGTTGCGGAGAAAAGCGAAGAGAAAGCTAAAGTTGGCAAGTAATCTCCTAGACTAATAATTCACGCGCGTTCTCTTCGAGGATGCGCTTTTGGTTGGCGGCATCGTAATACTTGCCAAGCGCGTTAATACCGTCGGAGATTTCGGAGAAATTACGTGGATGGTGGAGGTCGGTACCGAAGGCGAAGACGAGGTCGTCTTTCATCATCTTAATTAAAGTTTTACGCGCGTCTTTGCCATATTGGTCGAGAAGGCTACCGAGGTTGCATTGAAAGAGGACGCCGAGAGCATCGAGCTCAAGGATACGGTTGTAATCTTTTTGGAAGGCGCGGTAGCGCTCGGGGTGGGCCAGGACGACTCGGTAGCCGTCGCGAATGAGCGTCAAGAAAATTCCCTCATAATCCGGGTAGTCGCCGGACATCGGGAGTTCGATTAGAAGCGTACGACTTTCGCCGAGAGTTTTGAGCTGACCGAAGCGTAGGAGCTTCTCAATATCGCGGTCGACGTAGATTTCGTTGCCAAGGTAGAGGTTGACGGGGATATGATTGTGGCGGACGGCGGCGCGAAGATAGTTGTAGCGATTGGTATTTTCGAAGCGAGGCGAAATCTGGGCCGTACCGTTGATATAATGGGGCGTCAAAACGATGTCGGTTACGCCCTGTTCAGAGAGGCCTCGAATCATCTCGAGGCTCTCTTCGTAGGAGTCGGAGCCGTCGTCGACCCCGGGGAGGCTGTGATTATGTAAATCAATCACGTTTCTTATCTCCATAGTAGTAATAGTAGTAGCGGCCGTTGCCCTTTCTATTTACGCGGTTTAAGACGACACCGGCAATCTTGGCATTGACCTTGTCGAGCGCATCTTTAGTCTCGGTAAGGGCAGAAGTCTTGGTTACGGAATCGTGCGCGACAATCAGTACTTGGTCGGCGAGCGTCGACATAACGATCGAGTCGGCGAGGCCGTTACTCGGAGTACCGTCGAAGATGATGATATCGTATTGGCTCTTTAAGCGGTCGATAAGAGCGGCGTTTTTCTTCGAGGCGAGAAGCTCGGACGGGTTCGGCGGGTAAGTACCACGGGTTAGGATGTCGAGTCCCTTGATATTGGTCTTTTGAATATAGCGATAAGTATTGTTTAGGTCGTCGGCCAGGAGGTTCGAGAGACCAAAGGTATTCGGGAGGCCGAAAATTTTATGGAGGCGGCCCTTCCGAAGGTCGCAGTCGATAATCAAGACGCGCTTGTCGGCCTGGACGAAGGAAATGGCGAGGTTGCTAGCGATATAGGACTTACCTTCGGAAGCGTTGGACGAGGTAACTAAGATAGTCTTCAAATCTTGGTCGACCGAGGTAAACTGGAGATTGGTCCGAAGGTTTTTAATGCTCTCCGAGACAACCGATTTAGGCTGATCCTCGACGATGAGCTCGTCGGAGATAATCTTCGAGACGTTTTTCCGCGCAGATTTTTTGCGCTTTTTCGAAGCGCCGTCGATAATCTTGCCGGCGACCGGAATACCGAGAGTATTTTCGATATCTTGGCCATGCTTGACGGTATCGTCGAGGCAGAAAATCAAGAAGGCGAGAGCGGTAATACCGAAGACCGAGATAAAGGCGGCGATAATCAAGTCGCGAGTCAAAGTATTGTTGACCGGGGCGTTCGAAGTCTTGGCTTCGTCGAGTAGCGAAACGTTGTCGAGTTTGTAGATAGCGGTAATTTCTCGAGTAAAGACCTCGGCGACTTTGTTGGCGATTTTGGTCGCTTCGTCGGCGGAAGTATTTTTAACTGAGATGGTCAAAATCGTCGTACCTTCAACGGTCGAGACGGTCAAGTTGTTGCTCAAGTTTTTCGCGGTAGTATTTAGGCCGAGCTCGGAGATAACCTGGTTCAAAACCAACTCCGATTTAGCAATCTCGGTATAAGTACTGGCGAGTTTTTGGTTGACCGTATAGTCATTAAGCGCAGCCGAGGTCGAAGTCGTCGCGTTTTCGTTTTGTTGGACGAGGACGACTTTGGCGGTCGACTGGTAGATGGGTGTCTTAATCTTCTTATCGTAGAAGAACGTCCCAAGCAAGGCAATCGCAGTTACCAAAATAAAAGCGGGGATATATTTCTTGAGGTAAGTTAGAAATTCTTTAATATTAGTGTCTTCCACAATTAAAACTCCTTATGTGTCTAATTATAGCACAAACAGTATCAAAAGTCAACTAGTATATACTACAATGGAGCATAAAAAACTACTAGACTTCCCTGAACGCTGGTCGCCGCCTGCTACCGCCGAAAAATTACAACATTCAACCTATTCTCAGTCCTCCCAATGGGAGGGGTCGTCCTTCGAATAGGTGAATGTTGTAATTTTTGCGGGGCGACCGACGCATTGTTCAGTGAAGTCTAGTAGCTTTTTATGTCTTTATCAGTATTAGCTTTCCTAGTAGACTCGGACTAGAATCTCTCCGCCCAAGCGGGCCTTTTTGGCCTCTTGGCCGGTCATGATGCCCTTCGAGG
>JAFUBU010000090.1 GCA_017460045.1 Candidatus Saccharimonadota bacterium | reverse complement strand
CTCTTAGCGCTAGCCAACAAATCTACTTACAAGATACTAGGGACAATCGAGTCTATTCGGTAAAGAAACTTCCAGACGATAAATGCTGGATGACTATGAATCTCGCTCTCGGTATGGACGCTACCACGACTGGTCTTACCCTGACTTCTTCCGACACGAATATCGATAATAGTACGACCTACTATCTTCCGCCTGCTGGAAAGCAAGGTAGTATTACAAGTAGTAGTACTCTTACTAGCACAACAGCTGCCAATTTTAGCTCGAGTGGCGATAATCAAGCCAGAACTAAATTCCGCACTAAAAATAGTAGCTACACCAACGATAGCGATACCGGCTATTATAACTTCTATACTGCCACCCTTGGCTATTCCTACTACGGCTCTGGTAGCTCCGGCTCTTCCACTCGCGACATCTGCCCGAAAGGTTGGAGACTCCCGAAAGTTACGGACGGCGGTAGCACAGTAACTTCAGGTAGTGCGGCAGAGTTTACCGCTCTTGCTAAATCCTATAATTCTAGTGCTTCTTGGACGAATTCCACCACATCAGGCAGCTATTACACTACCGACTCGACCATCCACACTGGCATTCATAACGGAACCGCCGCGAATGGTAACAAATACGCCGGCTTCTCGTACTCGGGCCTCTGGATTAGTACGAGTTCTAGCGCCAGCGATCTTGGTTCGTCCGGGTACTACTGGTCCTCCTCGGTCCACAGTACCTACAACGGCTACAGCCTGAACTTCAGTTCGTCGAATATCTACCCCCAGAACGGCAGCGGCAAGAACTACGGGTACGCCGTACGGTGCGTAGCTCAAAACAGCTATACGATAAACTACTCCTCGAACGGCACGAGCTCTGGTTCTCCGAGTAAGACTACCGAAGGGACTGTCTACGAAAGTGGCAGTATTACTACCGCGGCGCAGGGGACGATGGTAAAGAGCGGCTACAACTTCCTCGGCTGGGCCTTAACCTCCGGCGCTACTACTGCTACCTACTCCGCCGAAGCCTCGGTCTCCCTTTCCGACCTCCTCTCCGCCGCCTCCGCCGCCGGCCAAACCACCACCTCCGGCTCGACCATCACTCTCTACCCAGTCTGGGAACAGTCCGTTGCCTATATGCAAGATTGGACTGGCTGCTCCGCCCTCTCCGAAAGCGAACAAATTACCCTCGTCGATTCCCGCGACCAGAAAGAATACACGGTAAAGAAACTCCCAGACGGCAAATGCTGGATGATGCAAAACTTAACTATCAACGGCGTAGAGCTAACCTCTAGTGATACTAACTTTACCAGCGGTGGTCCATACTATCTCCCGAAAGATGGTGGAGCCGGAAGTCTAACCGCTTCTGCCACAAAGAACGCTACTACCGGGTATAACTTCGCAAACGGCTCAGATAATCAAGCGATGTTCAAATTCCGTGCTAAGGATTCCAGTGTCACTAACGATTCCGATACCGGCTACTATAATTTTTACACGGCCACTCTTGGCTATTCCTACTACGGAGATGGGAAGACTTCCGGTTCAAGTAGCATCGACATCTGCCCGAAGAACTGGCGACTACCTTGGACCTCCGATTCCGGCACCACTAGAACGACTACCGCAGATTTCTATGTATTAGCAAACTCCTATAACACAAGCGCCTCTTGGACCAATAAACCAACCGGCTCTAGTACAGGTAACCCGTATACTTCTAACAGCACCATTAAAAACAAAATGTACTTAGTTGCAGCCTCTCCGCTAGCTACTTCCACCCAAAACGATAACGCCGGCTTCTCGTACTCGGGCAGCTGGAATGGTACGGATTCTAGCGCCAGCATCGTTGGTTCGCGCGGGCTCTACTGGTCCTCCTCGGTCAACAATACCAACAACGGCTACAACCTGTACTTCAGTTCGTCGGATGTGTACCCGCAGTACAACCTCAACAAGTTCTACGGGTACGCCGTACGGTGCGTGGCTAAGGATGCTATGCAAGAAAATACTGCGAGCTCCTTGCCAGAGAATGAAACTACCACCCTCCGCGACTCTCGCGACAACCAGAGCTATACCGTCTACCGCTGGCCCTCTACCGGTACGGCTGGAACGGATTACCCGACCGGTATGGCCGGCTACGCCATCATGACTAAAGACCTCAGTCTCGGCTACGTTACCGGTGGCTCTATTACTAAGGGTAGCAATCTAACCCTAACGACTTCTGACTCCGCTGGCTCTGAAACAATTACCGCTCGCACCGGCACAGGTAACTGGTCTACTACAAACTCGGACGACAACCTCCAATATATTAACGGTACAGGCGGTACATACGATAGCCACTCTTATTACTCCTATGGCGCCGCTCAAGTAGTCTGCCCGAAAGGCTGGCGTCCGCCGACTCAGACTGAATACGATAATATCGCAACTTTTATGGGCGGTGACAACTCCACCGGCTCTTCAAAGATTAGAGGTACTCCGTATAACTTCGTCTACGGCGGCAACTTCGGCTCCTCCGGCTGGGGCTATGTCGGTGGCGGCGGCAACTACTGGTCGTCTACGCAGTATTCCAGCACTAGCGGGCGGCTCTTGGACTTCGGTTCAAGTTACCTGTACACGCCCAACTACAGTAAGTACTACGGTAGGTCTGTACGTTGCGTAAGCGCGCCATAGCGCGCTTTCCGCCCGGGCGGAGCATAGCCAAGACTAAAGCAACTAACCATAACCATTGGACTTCCAAGCCCTTCTCTGCTACAATCGATAATATGCGGAAACAAGGAAAGCTAGTTGATAACGGAGTCACACTTAAGCCTCACGAAAATCTAACGGTAGACTTTCTACTAAAACTTGGCCACAATATCGAATTGATACCGAAGCTAAACATCGAAGGCGTTCACACCCCTGATGTCAAGATGGACGGTAAATACGATTGGGAGATGAAAAGCCCGAGAGGGAAAGGTCGTTGGCTGATGAATAATACTATTCGGAATGCGAAGAAACAGTCGGAGAATATTATAATTGATTTACGCAGGGCAAAACTCAACCAAGGACAATGTATCAAAGACCTGCAAATCCTCTTTATGAAAACCAAGAGCATTAAAAGAATGATTATTATCACAAAGTCAAAAAACATCTTGACTTGGGAGAAGAAATGAGGTAAGATATAAGTAGTTCAAGGAGCGCGAGCTCCTTAACCAGGGGCAAGGATCCGCATTGTAATGTGCAGAACACCGCCCCGACTTTTTATTCGGCCGAAACGTCCCACTTATGCTATAATAGAATATATGGAAGACAAATTCAAAGCTTGGGTCGAGAAACAGCTTGAAAGCGAGCTCCCCGCCGCCGACGTTGAGCGGGCAATGGACTACGCCGACGACCTCCTACATGGACTTAAGACCATCCGGACTTACCCCCAAGGCGTCGTCATCTATGGCTCGGCGAGAGTAAAGCCAAATGAAAAATACGCCGAAAAAGCTCGCGAGCTCGGCGGCCTCCTCGCTCGAAACGGCCATGCGGTTATTACCGGCGGCGGCCCCGGTATCATGGAGGCCGCGCACCATGGCGCTTTCGAATATGGCGGCCGGACGATTGGCCTCAATATCGAACTCCCCCACGAACAGCACATCAACCCCTACGTGACCGACCAGCTCGAGTTCAAATACTTTTTTGCAAGAAAGCTTATGCTTAGTATGAGCGGCAAGGTTTACGTCTTCTTTCCCGGCGGCTTCGGGACGCTCGACGAACTCTCCGAAATTCTCGTCCTCATGCAAGAGGGCAAGATGCCGAAAATGCCGGTCTTTCTCTATGGTAAATCCTACTGGCGCGGACTCGACAAGTTTTTCCGTACGCGGTTATATAAGGATAAGATGATTCATTTCAACGACCTTAGCATCTATAAACTGACCGACGACCCGAGAGACATCGTCGCTGCCGCTAATAAAATCGGCCACCCTAAAATCGGCGAAAACCTTTACGACCGTCTTACGCCTGTGGCGTGAGACGGAAAGGCAAACTCGTGCGCGATAGCGCGCGAGGAAACTTACCGTCTTACGCCTGTGGCGCGAGACGGAAAGGCAAACTCGTGCGCGATAGCGCGCGAGGAAACTTACCGTCTAAAGCCGTAACAAGAAGTGGCCCATCTACCTTGTATTTCTAACCAAAATTTCATATAATATAACAGATGAATATTACACGCGAGGAAATTGATCATCTCGCGGAGTTGTCCAATTTCGCTCTGTCTGAGCAGGAAAAGGACTCTCTAAGAGGTGATCTCGAAAACATTATCAAGTATATCTCGGAGCTAGATAGCCTCGATACCGAGGGAGTCGAGCCGACCTACCAAGTTTTCGAGATGGAAAACGTCTTCCGCCCGGACGAAATCAAGGAACAGGGCGCAAATCGCGCCGAGCTTCTGGCGACCGCGCCGGCTTATCGTGGTGGAAAAGGCGTCGAAGATTATCAAATTAAAGTCCCAAAGGTATTGTAGCTATGAAGATTGCAGATAAAACTACTTCCGCCGTCCAGATGGTAAAAGAGGCGTTAGAAAAAGCGAAACGATACGAAGATTACCATGTCTTCGTCAGCCTCGACGAGGGAGGCGCTCTAAAGAGAGCCAAAGAAATCGACGAGCAAATTCAAAAGGGCGAAAACCCCGGTCGCCTCGCCGGCGTACCCTACGCCCTTAAGGATAACTTCCTGAGCCCGCGAGGGGCGACGACCGCTAGCTCGAAAATCCTCGAGCCGCTAAACGCTCCCATTACCGCGACCGCGGTCGAAAAGCTCGAAGCCGAAGGTGCAATTATGCTCGGTCGAGCCAACCTCGATAGCTTTGCCCATGGCTCTTCGACCGAAAACTCTTATTTCGGCCCGACCAAAAACTCTAAAGATAAGGAACGCGTCGCCGGCGGCTCCTCCGGCGGCTCTGCTGTCGCCGTCGCGCTCGATATTGTCCAGTTCGCGACCGGTACCGATACCGGCGGCTCGATTCGCCAGCCCGCCTCGTTTAACGGCGTCTATGGTTTTAAGCCGACCTACGGTACAATTAGCAGATACGGCGTCGTCGCCATGGCCTCTAGCCTCGACTGCGTCGGCTTCTTTGCGAACTCTCCCGAGGATATTGATTTACTCATGCAAATTTGCGCCGGACAAGACGACAAAGACCAAACGACCTTGCCTGATTACTATAATGAAGATTCGGGAATGGCTTTTCAGCTAGGCCTTGAACGAGCCCGATTTGAAGAGGACTTTCGCAGGGCGGGGTCCTGCGTCCCATCCGCGGGGTGCCCTGCCCGAAAGTCCGATGAAAATCGGACGCGAGTGAAACAGACTACTGAAAAGTCATTCCCGAATCTTCGCATAGGTATAGTCAACGGTTTCGATCAAGGTCTAAGCGAAGACATCAAACGAGCTTACGAGCAGGAAATCGAAATCTTAAAATCCGCGGGCTATGAAATCGTCGAGCTCGATATGCCGACGCTTAAATACGCCCTCCCGGTTTATTATATTATCCAGCCCGCCGAAGTCGCCTCGAACCTCTCGCGCCACGACGGTATCCGCTACGGCTACCGCGCCGAGGACGCGAAAGATCTCGGCGAAATCTACGGAAAATCGCGCTCAGAAGGCTTTATGCCGGAGAACAAGCGCCGGATTATGATTGGCAACTTCGTCCTCTCGAGCGGCTTCTACGACGCCTATTTCCTAAAGGCCGCCAAGGCTCGGACCTTGATCATCGAGGAATACAATGAAGCCTTCGACCAATGCGACTTTATCTTAACCCCGGTTTCGCCCAATCCCGCCTTCAAGCTCGGCGAAAAGTCGGGCGACCCGCTCGCGATGTATATGGAGGACGTTCTCTCGGTCCCACTCAATCTCGCCGGTCTCCCTGGCCTCGCTTTTCCGGTCGGGAAGACCGGGGACGGCCTCGATCTTGGTCTCCAACTCGTTGGTCCTCGGAGGAGCGATCGAAGACTCCTCGACTTCGCCGCTAAAATCAGAAAGGAGCTCAAATGAACGGAAGTTTGATCGCTTTGATTATTGCGGTAATCGTCGTCGGAATTCTCATTTTCGTCGCGATTACCCTGACTCAAAATCGCAAACACAGTTTCAACCGCGAGGAATATCAGGCGGAGTGGCTGACGATTAACAATAGTTTGAAAAAAGATTCTCCCGACTCCTATAATATGGTCATCGTCAAGGCCGACAAGTTCCTCGACCGCGCCTTAATCGAGATGGGTGTCCCAGGGAAGACTATGGGCGAGCGCCTCAAAAGGCTTCATGGTCGTCTCTCCGAAGAGGATGATGTCTGGTCGGCCCATAAATCTCGGAATCGTATCGCCCACGAAACTAATTACAACGCGACCTACTACGAGGCCAAGCGCTCTCTGGCCGCCTTCAAGTCTGCCTTAAAAGATATAGGAGCTATCTAAATGAAATACGAAATTACTATTGGCATCGAATGCCACGTTCAGCTAAAGACAAAAACCAAGCTCTTCTCCGAAGTCGACAACGACGCTCGGGGCAAAGAGCCAAACTCTTGCGTCTCTCCGGTCGACTACGCGCTCCCGGGGATGCTTCCGCGCCTGAATGAAGAGGCGGTTAAACTCGCCGTCCGCGCTGGCTACGCTTTAAACTCCGAAATCAATCTCTATTCCCGTTTTGATCGCAAACATTATTTCTACCCCGACCTCCCCAAGGGTTACCAGATTTCCCAATTTTATCATCCCATTATCGGTGCCGGCTATATTGAGCTTCCGGACGGTACGAAAGTTCGCATCGAACACGCTCACATGGAAGAGGACGCCGGGAAATTGACCCATTTTAGCGATTACTCGCTCGTCGACCTCAACCGCGCCGGGACTCCGCTCATCGAAATCGTAAGTCAGCCCGATATCCATTCCGCTGCTCATGCGCGCGATTATTGCAAGGAGCTTTGGCGGGCGATGACTTACGCCGGCGTAACTTATGGCGACCTTTATAATGGCAATATGCGCTTCGACGTCAACATCTCTCTTGCCCCCGAAGGCGCGACTGAGCTCGGCCGCCGCGCGGAAATCAAAAACCTCAACTCTTTTCGGAGCGTCGAGCGCGCCGTCGAATACGAATACGAGCGCCAGAGTAAAATCCTAGATAGAGGCGAGACCGTCAAGCAGGAAACGCGCGGCTGGTCCGACGAGACCGGCAAGACGACTGCCCAGCGCTCCAAGGAAGAGGCCCAAGATTACCGCTATATGCCCGAGCCCGATCTCCCGCCTCTTCGCCTCACTCCCGACTTCGTCAAAGCCGAGCAGGCTAAAGTCCCGCTCCTCCCCCGCGACTACCGCAAAATGTTCAAGGGCAAAATCCCGGACGATATCTTGGAATTACTACTCGACTACTCGCCCCTTATGGAAAAACTTTCCGAAGTTAAAGAGCCCAAGCGTATCGCCAACTGGTTCGCTAGCGTTCTCTTAGCCGAAGAAAAATCCTACGAGATGTTAAACGATTTGCCGTCCGCGAAGCAGCTAAACGACCTCGCCGAGATGACCGAAAAACAAGAGCTCTCGAGTACTGGCGCGAAGGAAGTCTTCCTAAGACTCTTCGACCCGCAAATGAGGACCAAGGACGCGAAATCTATCGCCAAGGAGCTAAACCTCCTCCAAGAAAACGATACCGCCGCTCTCGAAAAAATCGTCGACGCGGTTTTGAGCGACCCCGCTTGCGCAAAAGCCGTTAGCGACTATAAATCCGGCCAAGAAAAAGTCCTCGGCTTCCTAGTCGGTCAGGTCATGAAGGCCTCAAAGGGCAAAGCTAACCCTGGCGCCGCCGGACAAATCTTAAAAAATAAATTGAAATAATTCCAAAGACTGTGGTATAATAGAATAAGTCTAAAATGTTTTTAATGTAAAAAGAGTTAAGGAGCTTATGGCTGAAGTAAAAGATTTATCAAAATTTAGAAACATCGGTATTATTGCCCATATCGATGCGGGGAAGACTACTACCTCCGAGGCGATTCTTTATCGTACTGGGCTTAAACATAAAATCGACCTCGTCAAAGGCGATACTGGCGGCGCGACGACCGACTGGATGGAGCAGGAAAAGGAGCGCGGGATTACGATTACCTCCGCGGCCGTTACTGCCTACTGGAAGGGCCATCAAATCAACATTATCGATACCCCGGGACATATCGACTTTACCGCCGAGGTCGAGCGCTCGCTTCGCGTCCTCGATGGCGCTATCGTTGTTTTCGACGGTAAGATGGGGGTCGAGGCCCAGTCCGAGACCGTCTGGCGCCAGGCTACTAAGTACGGCGTCCCGCGTATCTGTTTCGTCAACAAGATTAACCAAATCGGGGGCGACTTCTACAAGTCTCTCGACTCTATTCATAAGCGCCTCTCTAAGAACGCCGTCGCGATTCATCTTCCGATTGGCTTCGAAAAAGATATTTGCGGCGTAGTCGACCTGGTCGACATGAAGGCCTATACCTACAAAGATTACGCCGACCACGAGCTAACCGTCGGAGAAATCCCGGCCGATATGGTCGAAAAGGCTAAAAACGCCCGCTCGATGCTTGTCGAAGAGGCGGTCCAGGCGGACGAAGCCCTCATGGAGAAATTCTTCTCCGAGGGCGAAGACGCCATTACTGAAGAAGAGTTAAAGAAGGCTTTGAGAAAGCGCGTCCTCGACGGCGATTTCTTCCTCGTTACCGGCGGCGACGGCCGCGGCGTTATCGTCGAAAAAGTCCTCGACCTCTGCGCCGATTACCTTCCGTCCCCGCTCGACCGCGACCAGGGCCAAATCGTCGGGACCGACCCGAAGACTGGCGACGAAGTCGTTCGAAAAGCCGACGACAATGAGCCTCTGACTGCTCTCGCCTTCAAAATTGCTACTGACCCATTTGTCGGGAAGCTGATCTTTATCCGCGTCTACGCTGGCGTTCTTAAGTCCGGTTCTTATATCTTAAACGCTACTACTGGGAATAAGGAGCGTGTTGGCCGTATCGTCCGGATGTTCGCCGACAAGCGTGAAGAAATTAGCGAAGTTACCGCCGGAGATATTGCTGCGGTCGTCGGCCTGAAAGATACGACTACCGGTACGACTCTTTGCGACCCGGCCCATCCAATCCACCTCGAAAGTATCGAGTTCCCGGAGCCGCCGGTCTCGATTGCGGTCGAGCCGAAGACTAAGTCCGACCAAGAAAAAATGGCCCTTGGCCTCTCGAAGCTCGCCGAGGAAGACCCGACTTTCCGCGTCCATACCGACGAGGAGACCGGCCAGACTATTATCTCTGGTATGGGCGAGTTACACCTCGAGATTATTATCGACCGCTTAAATAAGGAACATGGCGTCGAGGCTAATACTGGCGCGCCACAAGTCGCCTACCGCGAGACTATCCGAAGCTCCGCCGAGGCTCAAGGTAAACATATTAAACAATCCGGTGGCCGCGGCCAATACGGTGACGTCTGGATTAAGTTTGAGCCGAACGAGCCGGGTAAAGGCTTTGAGTTTATCGATATGATTAAGGGTGGCGTCGTCCCCCAGGAATATCGCAAGCCGGTCCAACAGGGCGTCGAAGAGACCTTGAATGGCGGCGTTATTGCCGGCTACCCGGTCGTCGATGTCAAGGCTACCCTCTACGACGGTTCTTACCACGATGTCGACTCCTCCGAGCTCGCCTTCAAACTCGCCGGTTCTCTTGCGACCCGCGAAGGTATCGCCAAGGCTTCCCCGGTTCTCCTCGAGCCAGTTATGAAGCTTGAAGTTACTACTCCGGAAGAGTTTATGGGCGACGTTATCGGCGACATCAACGCTCGCCGTGGCCGTATCGACGCTATGGAGGATCTCGCCGGCGGCGCCAAGCTCATCAAAGCTTTCTGCCCGCTCGCCAACCTCTTTGGCTATACTAGCGATCTCCGCTCGATGTCTCAAGGCCGCGCCGCAAGCTCGATGGAGCTCTTCGCCTACGAGGAAGTTCCGCCCAACGTCGCGCAGGAAATCATCGCCGAGCGCGCTGCGAAATAACAAAAAGACCGGGGCCAAGAGCCCCGGCTTTTACTGTAAATACGTCCCTTTTTTTGCGTTATTTTGGAGACGTGTTGGAGTAAAATATCACCCCCTTTCGGTAAAGTATTTATATCTTAGCGAAGTCCTAAGACCTTGTCCCAGGCCTCGCAGATATACTCTTTTCCCCCGATTACGAGCGACATCGGTACCAGCAGCATCGGCTGGTCTGTCAACTCGTCGGACACCATCAGCGAGTTGCCGAAGGTATCCCGATAAATCGAGTTTCCGCGCGTCCTCAGGACGCTCTCGAGTAGCGAGTCCACTGCATCTACGAAATCGCCATAATCCGCTCTATCGTAGATGAAGAGGATGTAATTGCACTCGGCGAACCGAGGCTCGTCCTCTAAGTAGAAGACGGAATACCGGCCTTCACCCTTCGGATACTTAGACAAGAATCCGGGTAAAAATCCCTTATATCTTGCCCGACAATTTATAGGGTCAGATATTAAGGTCTCCGGCGTTTTCATTGCAACCTGATACCAGTTCTCGACCGGCTCCCGGACCGGTAAATGTCCCGGAAAGTTTAAAGTTACAATAAACTTCTCTCCTTTCGATATTACCTTCGAACTTCCGATCGAAAGCGCCCCGAGAAACTCGGTGAATAGCCGGGGCTGTCCAAACACAATGCGCCCGCTGTCGTCCATCATCAGCCGTTCCCTATACAGCTGTGATAACTCGTCCTGACTTAAAACAACCTTACTATACAACATATTATACCCTCCCTTCAATTTTGTAGTATAGCAACCTATATATTTTACCACAAAAATTATAAAAAATCAAGCGTTTTTCCTCTTGAAAAACCGGCGGAAATACGCTACAATATTTACAAGTGTCTGGAGATGGTTTTTATTAGTGCTACCAGGCAATAATATAAAGGAGAAAAACGAATGGCAAATTTTGACCGTTCCAAGCCGCACATTAACGTCGGCACCATGGGCCACGTCGACCATGGTAAAACTACCCTTACCGCTGCTATTACTGCGGTACTCGCGAAGAAACTTCCGAGCGACGTAAACAAACCGGTCGCTTACGACCAAATCGACAACGCGCCTGAGGAAAAGGCTCGTGGTATTACTATCGCGACTTCCCACCAAGAGTATGAGTCCGAAAAGCGCCACTATGCCCACGTCGATATGCCGGGCCACGCTGACTACATCAAGAACATGATTACTGGTGCTGCCCAGATTGATGGCGCTATCCTCGTCGTCGCGGCAAACGATGGTCCGCTTCCGCAGACTCGTGAGCACGTCCTCTTGGCCCACCAAGTAAACGTTCCGAAGATTATCGTCTTCTTGAACAAGATGGACCTCGCCGATCCGGAGCTCGTTGAGCTCGTCGAGATGGACGTTCGCGAACTCTTAAACAAGTACGGCTTCGATGGCGACAACGCCCCGATTATCAAGGGCTCCGCTACCAAGGCTCTCGAAGGCGACGCCGAGAACGAACAGGCTATCATGGACCTCGTCAAGGCTATGGACGAGTACTTCGACATTCCTGAACACGATCTCGACAAGCCGTTCCTTATGCCGATCGAGGATGTCTTCTCGATTAAAGGCCGTGGTACTGTTGCTACCGGTCGTATCGAGCAGGGTGTTGTTAAATTAAACGACGAAGTTGAAATCGTCGGTCTTCGCGACACTCAGAAGTCCGTCGTTACCGGTATCGAGGCCTTCCACAAGACTCTCGACCAGGGCCAAGCTGGAGACAACGCCGGTCTTCTTCTCCGCGGTATTGAGCGCGACCCAATCGAGCGTGGCCAAGTTAGCGCGAAGCCG
>JAFUBU010000089.1 GCA_017460045.1 Candidatus Saccharimonadota bacterium | reverse complement strand
ATTTCTATGAAATGACCCCAGATTATCACATTGCCGTAGCTGGCAGCTTGCTTGGGATTGCTCTGCACGAAGATTCTTCATACCCAGTGGGGAAAGTCAACACAATGACGCTCTATCCTATGAATTTTTCCGAATTTCTTCGCGCCGTCGGCCACGAGAATATGGCGAAGGCCATCGAAAATGGCGATGTTGAGACTCTAATTTCTCTGCACAACAGTGTTCTGGATCTTCTAAAAACCTATTTTGTTGTTGGTGGAATGCCAGAAGTTGTAAAAAATTACGTGAATGAGGGAAATATTCTAGAGGTCCGCTCAATCCAGCAGCAGATTATCAGTGATTACATCCATGATTTTTCAAAACATGCCCCAACCGCTCAAGTGCCAAAAATCCTCGAGATTTTCAACATCCTACCTGCCGAGCTTGCCAAGGAAAACAAAAAGTTTCTCTTTAGTATGATCCGGAAAGGCGCTAGAGCGGCTGAATACGAAGACGCTTTGCTCTGGCTTTCTAATGCCGGCGTCGTAACTAGGGTCCGCCGCGTTGAAACTGTACGAGCCCCGCTCGTTACCTACGCCGAGCAAGATGCTTTCAAGCTCTATCTTGTGGATATTGGGCTGCTAGGTGCCCTTTCTGGGTTGGATTACCAGGTTATTCTAGAAGGTGATCGCCTATTTGTCGAGTTTAAAGGTGCGCTCGCCGAACAATTCGTTTTTCAGGAATTTGTTGCTAGAGGCTTGACTCCATATTATTTTCGCAAGGACAAGCCTAGTCGAGAGGTAGATTTCTTGTTGGATTTTGGCCACGAGATTCTCCCGATAGAGGTAAAATCTGGCAAAAACACCGCCTCCGCTTCGCTGGTCGCATACATAGACGACGTCAAGCCTGCTAGAGCTATTAAGCTATCGACAAATTCGGAGCATCGAGTTAATCGCGGCTTGGAGTATCTCCCACTCTACCTTGCCGAGGCCATCGGCCCCAAGAAGGCTGAGTAGGGCGATAGTCCGCAGCTCTACAACAAAAAGCAAGGGGCTTAGGAGAACCAAAGATTGACATAAAAGCAAAGCATTGTAAACTAATAGAAGGCAACAGGAATAAGCATGGAAGAACTAATATCTACTCCGTTAATTTCAAAATTTGAGGTAGAAGCATTTAGGTGCTTCGCCACAAAACAAGCCCTCATACTGGCCGAGCCGGCGCAGGGAAAACTCGGCAGTGGGATTACTTATGTAGTCGGCGAAAATAACTGTGGCAAAACCAGCCTTTTAGAGGGGATGAAATATAGCTTGTATAATATAAATAGAACGGCTTTGCGCTCGTCTGATGTTAGGAGCCTGGCGATTTCATTTACATACTTCGACAAAGATACGAATGTTCTCTCTCGGCTTATTCTGATGAGACCTGGCTCAACAAAATTGAAAGAGGACGAAACTGCCACATGGAGTCAGACTCGCCTCACTTTGGATAATGAACCCATTTTCATCCCTTCTCGTCGCCAATGGAGCCCAATGGTTAATAACGATTTGAGCCTAGATTCAGTACGGGCGCAATTGCACAACCAAAATGTTGCCCTTCGTCAACACTATGAAGGGTATGCAGATAGTCAAATGGCGGAGTATTTTAATGCTATTGAATCAAATGAAGAGAATTACCAGCGATTTATCGAGCTTATGCGGCGGGTGTTTCCGGATTTCCAATCATTTACCATCGAGGTCGAGGACTCTGCGTATATTACCTATGAAATGCGGGACGGATCACGACATAGAGCGGACTTCCTCGGAGACGGAGTTGTATCGGTTATGCGTATTATAGCCCTTTTTATCGTCTACCCCAAGAGATTAGTTGTGATAGATGAGCCAGAACTTAGTCTGCATCCCAATGCCATAAAGCGGCTGAACCAAGTTATTGCAGAAAGAGCTCAAGAACAGCAGATAGTCCTTGCTACCCATAGCCCTTTGCTGATAAGCTGGGAATACATCAAAAACGGCGCCAAACTGAACCACATCGTACACAAAAACGGCTGCTCAAAAATACACACTCTACAGGATATCTCGGCGTATAAAAGTCTAGTCAATTCTGGCAATTGGAAGCAACCTTACGTTATGGATGTCGTCTCTAAAGAGATCTTTTTCAGCGATAACATCTTATTTACGGAAGGGCAAGAGGATGTTGGCCTATTGAACAGGGAGGAAAAACTCAATAAAAATATACACTTATTCGGGTATGGGGCAAGAGGGTACAACAATTTTCCATTCTCCTTAGCGCTTGCCAGAGATCTGGGGCTAGAAAAAGCCGGAGTGATTATTGATGGCGGAGAAAAGGAAAGTAAAGTTGCGGAAGAGTTACGTAAGGAATATCCTGATTATCTTATAGTCCAATGGGAAAAACTGATATACGGGATAAACCGGGGCATTGCCCGCTAACGGATGATGGACAACCGGACACTAGCAAATTAGTAATAGCAAAGGAGGGCTACTATGATTCCAACGGAAAGAAGAAAAAAGATATAGAATCGAGCGATTACTATAAGAAAATTGACGAAATTAATAAGTACTTTAAGACGAGCCAGAGCAATCATCGCTCGACTAACAACGTTCGGAGCTCAGATGTTCACACCACCCTGTTGTAGTATCCGGGCAGAGCGGTGTGGAAAACTCTACCTAAAAAAAAACATAAAAGTCCAAAAAAGTCTTGACTTCGCGTAAGCGTAAGCGTATAATAAGAAGTACCTAAAGGTCATAAAACCAAAAGGTCATAAAACCAAAAGGTCATAAAACCAAAAGGTCATAATAATAACATAATAATAAAAAGGAAAAATATTATGAAATCAACAAAAATCATCGCAGGTCTTGGCGTAGCTGCCGCTCTTGGTGTTGCCGCTCTTCCGGTTGCCACTTTCGCTACCACGAACACTCACACCACGACCGTCAATGCGACTATTGCTGATAGCCTAACAATCACCATCAACGATGTGCCTGCCGAAGCTGGTGCGTCCACCTCTGATACCATCAACTTCAACGGCGTTGTCGCTGGCACTGCCTATGAAAACGCTGGCAGCACGAAGATTGAAGTTGCTACCAACATCCCGACTGGGTACACTTTGAGCGCTGTTTCTCCTACCGCTCTTTCGTATAGCGGCCAAGAAGCTACCTTCGCTGCTGCGGCTACTCCGTTTACTATTTCTGAAGGCGCTTCTAATCGTGCTACTACTTCTGAGTGGGGTATTCATGTTGCTAAGACTGGTTCTGGCACGACCCTTTCTGGTACTAGCTACAAAGATCTCACCGCTGGTCAATATGTCGCTGTTGCCGGTGAAATCGATGCCGTTTCTGGCCTAAATGCTGATGTAGATAACACTTACACCATCTCTTATGGCCTCAACGCTAAGACTGGTATGCCTTCTGGTGATTATGCTGGCTCTATCCAATATACTGTTACCAGCGCTTACAATGCTGGCAGCTAATTTAGCTAAACCGCTAATCAAAGCGCCCTTCGGGGCGCTTTTTGGCATTTGTAAATTTTACCATATCCAATTATGGATGAGCATGTTATAATACGTTTAATATCTCTGGGTGGGCAAATAAACATCCGGAAAGGAGAAAAAATGGATGAGCAAGAATTTGACCGCTGGAACTATGTAAAGAAGGGGCTAAATTTAAAAGCAAACCTTCCGCCAGTAAAAGAAGGCGAAGTATGGTGGTGCGCTGTCGGTAAGAATCTAGGAGTAGAAATTAACGGTAAGAACGCAGATTTTTCCAGACCAGTCGTGGTTATTAAGAAGCTTAGCCGGCATAGTTTTATCGCTGTCCCTCTAACTTCAAAACGACACACTGGCACATGGTATGCTGAATTTGAATTTTCAGGGAAGAAGGAATATGCCAACCTGACACAAATAAAAGCCATAAGTGCCTATCGTCTTTACAATCGCATTGGTACATTGCCGAATAGCGATCTAGAAATTATTAAGGATGCGCTGAAAGCCCTTATTTTCGGAAAATAGATGCGCCCTGTTCTTTCAAACAGGGCAGGCGGGTATTCCCGAATATGTTACTATTATACCGCACTTTGTCCAAAAATACAATACTAAATGTAAATATTACATTGTAGATTTTACCTCTACCGCTTTTGGATATTATCGTGTATAATAGATACAATTAGAAAAGGAGAGAAAATGAATAAACATTTATCAAGATTTGTCTTAGCGCTCGGACTACTTTCTGCCGCAATTATGAGCGTAGGGCATTCGGAGGATGCTTCCGCTAAGACGACAAACCTGACGGTTATACCATCGCAGTTTCACTATGAGCTAGACCCGGGTACTACAAAAAGTGATTCTATCGAAATTAGAAATAAAAGCGATTACGCCGTAAAATTTACTATGGAGGCTAGTCCGTATTTTGTGCAGGGTAGCCTTTCTGAAACCGATCCAAATATGAATACTACTTACGAGGCTAAGGAATCTTATAGTATCATTACCGACTGGGTAACGTTCGACGTAAAAGAGGGCAGCTTAGGCGTCGATGAATCTATAGAGATTCCGTTTACTATTACCGTGCCAAAGGATGCCCCCGGAGGGGGCCAATATATGGCCCTGCTTGCTAAGACTAGCCCGCTAGAGGAATCAGAAGCGGAGGAAGGCGCCTCCATTCAGGAGACCGCGAATATCGGACCAGCCGTGTTTTCTGTTGTTAGTGGCGAGACCAGAAAGGATGCCGAGATAACCTCCCACGACATTAGCGGCTTCATTTTTAACCCACCAATCCAAGCAAGCTCTAGGGTCACCAACAATGGCAACATTCACGCTGAGGCGACCTATATTCTTCGCGTCTACCCGTTCTTCGGCGGCGAAAGTATTTACAACACTGAGGAAAATCCGCATAAAGAAGTAGTCTTCCCAGGTACTAGCCGCTACTACAACCAGACTTGGGAAGAAGCTCCCGCAATCGGTATCTATAAAGTCCAGTCCGAAGTCAAGATTTTCGACGAAGTCTCGACCATCGAGCGTATCGTTATTATCTGCCCGATGTGGGTCTTAATCCTGATTATCGTCTTCATCTTGGCCGTCATCTTCTGGATTGTCGCCCGCGTCCGCGCCCGCAAGAATTCCTAGCCTTTCGCCCCACGACCTCACACACCAAAACAGCCCCTTGCCTAAGGGCTGTTTTGGTAGTATAATAGAAGTATATTTACAAACACAAATAAAAATGTTAAAATATAAAAATCACAGAAAGGGAAAGGAGTAGATATGCAGGAAGAATACAACATGGGAGATGATCTCGATTTCTACATAGAAAATCAAGCCTCCTTGATAGAAAAATATAACGAGAAGTATATCGCCATTCGTAACGGCGAGGTATTTGGCCCTTTCAATGATATCGACTCCGCAATAGCTGGCATGAAAAAGAACGGCTTTGATACTGGCCAATATCTGGTTCAGCTTGTTAGCAAAGGGAAAGAAAGCTACACTACAATCTTATCGAGGACTCAATATGCCTAAAGCTCCGTATGAAAAATATTTAGGTCCAGGAGCGAGAGACGTTGGGTGCATCATTAATGTTAGAGCTCACTACGATGAAGATAATAGGGGCGAATATAGAAAATATCAAGCCGTATGGGACACCGGTTCTACCAGGTCGGCAATATCAAGCAGGGTGGTAGCTGAGCTAGCGCCACCGCAGGTTAGTGAAACTCAGGTAAGAGGAGTGAATGGCGATTGGCACAAATGCCCAGTCTATTATACGGACTTTGAATTCCCGAATGGAGACTCCGTCAGCGTTGAAACTACCAGGGCAGACTTCCTCGGAGCTGATATCCTAATAGGGATGGATGTAATTGACAAGGGAAATTTCTGTTTGACTCACCGAAAAGGCAGCCAAGGTCTCTTCTTTACGTTTGAAATTATTTAGAACGTATGGATTGTCGCCCGCGTCCGCTCCCGCAAGAATTCCTAGCCTTTCGCCCCAAACCTCACACGCCAAAATCGCCCTCATTCCACCGGGGCGGCTTTAATAGTAAATCGAATAAAGGTATGTTATAATCAAAACATATCGTTGGGCAGGTAAACAAACATCCAGAAAGGAGACAAAATAATGGATGAAATAGAATTTAACCGCTGGAATGAAGTCAAAAAGACACTTTTCAGAAAAGCAAATTGCCCGCCAATTAAAGAAGGCGAAGTCTGGTGGTGCGCCGCTGGTAAAAATCTTGGAGTGGAGGTAGACGGTAAAAGCTGGCAGTTTTCCCGACCAATCGTAATTATTAGAAAACTTAGCCGTCACAGTTTTATGGCTATCCCTCTGACTTCAAAGCGGCATACCGGGACATCAGGGCAATACGGAGTTTGCAAACGTTTCTCAGGCTAGAACAATGAGTTCTCACAGACTGTATCGTAAGATTGGTGAGCTTCCAGATTCTGACGTAGAGCTCATTAGGGCTGGATTTCGTAGACTTTTCTACTAAAATGTGCCCTTCTCTTTTGAGAAGGGCATGCGGGTATTCCCGAATATACGGTCATTATATCATACATAGTCTTGAAAATCAATAGATTTTGCGATATAATACTTCCATACGCAGGTGTAGTACAGCGGTTAGTATACAAGTTTTCCAAACTTGAAACGAGAGTTCGACTCTCTCCACCTGCACCAATTAAAAATGCGGAGCCGAGAGTTCGCTCGCCCCTTGGGACGCGAATGGCCGAAGGCCAACTCTCTCCACCTGCACCATTTACAATATGGTGGGATTAGCTCAGATGGTTAGAGCGTCTGATTGTGGTCCAGAAGGTCGTCGGTTCGATCCCGATATCCCACCCCAGGAAACAAGCTATGTTAACTATAGATCAGATTAAAAAAACTGTTACTAGAATTGGAAGAAAATACGGCGTAAAAAAAGCCTACCTTTTTGGTTCATATGCCAAAGATAAAGCTACGGAAGATTCAGATGTAGACTTGATTATCGACATGCAAAACATAAACAAGTACAAAGACTATTTCCATTTTTGTAAAGAGCTCGAGACTGAGCTAGGCAAGGAAGTCGATGTAACATCTGAAGAAGGGATGCTCCCCGGATTTTTTGATTTAATTAAAAACGATAGGATTGTTCTCTATGGCGCCTAGCGATATTTTCTTAATTGAAACTATTGCAGGCTATTGTGATGATATTGAATCCGCTGTCGAGAGATTTTCCATAGATAAGAATACGGTTTCTGAAGATGCTGACATGAGGGCGCTCATGGCATTTTTTGTACAACAGATTGGTGAGACTGCCAATAAACTCAGTCCAGATTTCAGAAAAGCGTATCCCGAAATAGAATGGGATGCAATCGTGGGCTTCCGTCATCATATTGTGCACGCTTATGGAAAAATCATCCCAAAAATTCTTTGGGATACCATCACCGACGACATTCCGAAGCTGCACGGTTTTTGCAACCAAATAAAGACATCCGAATCTTGAAGTTGAAAGCCGCTGAGATGGCATTTTCTCGGAACGAAGGCTACTTTAGTAGAGCGAGTTCCGAAAAATGCCGTATTGGCGGCTTTTAATTCGAAATTTTTCGGCCAATTAGCGAGCCAGAAATACCGTCGCCCGAGGTATCGCGTCCCGCTCGACTAATGCCGGAGCCGAACTCCGAGCGCGTCCGCGGGACATAGGCCCTCGCCCGCTCGGCGGTATAAGCTCCCCGGACTAGCCGGGCATTTTCATAACCCTTTATATAGCGCCGCCGCTCGTCCGCGGCTCGCTGGTCCGCAAAACTCCCAGGGGTGCTACCGCAACCGTCGCTCCCGTAGTGCTGGCTCTGAACTTGGGCAAATCCAGAAGAGTGCATCACCTCCTCGGCGCTTTTCTCGCCGCGCACTCGGTTGAAGAGTTTCCTTTGGTCTGCCATATACTTTAATTTTACCACACCCTCGCCAACTCACCAAAACATGATAAAATGCTTGACAAATTTTACCACTCGTGCTATAATGCCTGCAGTAGATCGGGCGATTCGGAGGTAAAACCTGAATCGCTTTTTGCAACTGAAATTTAAGCACTTTAAAAACAGGAGGAATAATTATGAAGATTTTTGACAAGATTGCAGATGTATTCGGGCTCGACCCGAAACCCGTAAACGACAGCCAGGCAAAGAAGGATGAGGATACCAAATCCGAATCCGAGGAAAAATCTGAGGAGAAATCCGAGGAAACCCCGAAAGAGGAGCCCAAGGACGATACCAAGGACGGCGCTCCGGAGGAGTCTCCGAAAGAGGAATCAGGGGAGGATAAACCTGATGATTCTGCTAAGGAGTCCAAAGAGAAATCCGAGGAAACTCCAACAGAGGAATCTAAGGACAACACCCCGAACGAGTCGGAAGACGCAGAGAGCATAATGGCGAAAGCCAAAAAGCT
>JAFUBU010000088.1 GCA_017460045.1 Candidatus Saccharimonadota bacterium | reverse complement strand
TAGAGCCGGTGTTTCAGCCACTTATAAAACTCGCTTTCCATCTTTCGTCTCCTTTCGCTCGCGGATTTGCTTCGCCGTCCCGGATTTCGGCTCATTCTTCTTTATTTTTTCGTGCGCCTTCCCTACCTCCGTCCGCGTTTTCCCAACTTCGTCGAGAATATGTTCGACTTGGTTTATCTTGAATAGCTGATGCACCATCGCTAGCCCTACTTTCGCCTCAATCCTCGCGAGCTCTCGGATCGACCGGTCGAGAAAAAGAAAAATATCGTCCCACCCGTTCGCCGCCAAGATAAAATCTTCGACCATTTTCCCGGCAATCCCGTCCAGCTCCCTCCCGACCAAATCTCTTCCTGCCGGGTCCATATTCCTTACCCCGGGGTGGATCGCTCGCGAGAGCTCCTGGAGCCGCAACTTTAGCTCCGGCAAGATTACTTCCGGGACAATCAACTTGTTCGCCCGCTCGATTCGGACCTCGTTTTTGTGCTTTAACTCTTCGATTCTTTCGTCCGTGTACGCATTTTCACCAAGATCGTAGATGATAATCCCTTCGCTCTTGTGGCGCTGTTTTATTTTCAGCTCTTTCATCCGCCGTTCGAACACCTCAAGATTTTGGAATGTTACAATCCCGTCGATCGCCGTGTGGCGGTAGTCTCGGTCCGGAATTATCTTTACGGTGATTTTCAACCTGTTCGCTAGATCGTTCGCGTAGATCGTCGCCGAATTCCCCATCATCATATACCACCCATCCGGCATCTCTACAACGTAGAGCGATTCGTGATTCGTCTTCTCTTTCTCGAGGACCTTCGCCTTGATTTTATAGTAGTTTTCCTTGCGTTTTCGCCCTGCTTCTGCCTTATCACCCATTTCGATTTCTCCTTTTTAGTTAGCGACTCATTATGGTTTTCCTGTTTCAGTTTACCGATTCTGGAGGGGTAAAGCCCCTTTCTCCGTTGGGAAATCGAGGGGCTAGGAGGACTTATAGCAGAGAAAATAGTACGAACTGGTCTTGCCGCTGAGGTCGACGTAGGCACTTGAACTAGAGACGTACAAGAAGTAGGCGTAGTTACTATTGTACTGCGTAGAGGACCAGAAGTAGCGACCGCTAGAGAGGCCGAGGACGGAATAAAGCTGGCTACCCGAGCCTTGGGCGGAAACTAGGGAATCGAAGATGGCTTTGGTCGGGACGGAATAATCATCTGGGCATTTAGAATTCGAGACGTTAGCCCATGTCAAGGTGCTACCCGAGTTACCGTAAATCCAGGTTTTGCCGTCTTTCATCTTACACCCCACGCTCGTCGTTGGGTGCACCGAGCTAGAGCAGTCCGCCGCTCCGCTCGCTTTCCAAACCGCGTAAACTGTCGTAGAAAGGCTAGTCGAGGAGGAAAGGCTACTGTTTATCGCGGTTGGATTTACACTGGTTTGTCCAGCGGTCCAGGTAGCACTCGTGGCAGTAGAGGAGAGGCTCCAGCCTAAGAACTCAGACCCGGACTTATCTAGTGTACCTTTCGTCGGCATCGTGATATTCGTGCCGTATTTCGCCGTTTCAGTTGTTTTGCTCGCTGAGCCGGTGCCACCGTTAGCTGAATAGGTAATGCTCAGTGTATTCGGTGTCCACACAGCGTAGAGGTTGATGGTAGCGTCGTTCGTGCCGGTTACGCCGGCGTTAGAAGCAAGCGTCGAGACGGAGCAAGAAGCACTTGCGCTACAAGTCGCGGAAGATGCGCCATTGGTAGTAGACCAACCAGCGAATTGGTAGCCGGTCCGAGAAAAGGTATTGGCCCTCGTCGTGATGGTTCCGCCGTAAGTGCCGGATTGGCTGCTCGGTGCCGTACCCGAGCCTCCGCCGTTGTTGTAGGCGATGGTGTAGGTGTTCGCCGCGGCGTTAGCGGTAACCGTCACATCATTGTCTGGCATCTTAAAGTAGGCTGGAGTGGAAGTTGTGCTAGCGGTAGTCATTCCGCTATTGCTATATAAAGTAACTCCACCCGAGTTTACTGTCCAACCGGAGAAATGGTAGCCGGTAGAGAAAGCGGTAGCGGAGATAGTTACAGTAGAGTTGTAATCATAAGAATTAGTCCCAGATACTGTCGTGACATTCGCACCCTTAGATACGGTGACATTATTGCTATTGACTTGCCATTGAGCAGTAAGAGTAACGGAAGTTAAGTCGCTCGGGTTAATGTCGGCTGTGCCACTTGTTCCGTATTCGTTATTATTTTGGTCTCTCCAGCCGGTGAGGGTATAGCCGGTCCGGGCAATCTTGCTACTACTCGAAATAGTGGCAAGGTCTATAGTGCTGTCGAAAGTTAGTTCTTGGCTGGAGAGGTTGTTAGTCGTGGCGG
>JAFUBU010000087.1 GCA_017460045.1 Candidatus Saccharimonadota bacterium | reverse complement strand
ACATCGCTTCGGGGAGAATACCGTCGTTTCGATAGTCGGTTACGGACTTGGCGCCGTCGCGCTTTGATAGTTTTTTATTTCCCTGCGGGGCAAGGATATGAGGAAGGGAGACAAATTTCGGACGGGCGATACCTAGGGCTTCATAGAGGGCGAGATAATTCGGCATACTGGAGAGATCTTCTTGGCCGCGGATAACGTGGGTCACGCCCATTTCAAGGTCGTCGATAATATGCGCAATATTATAAGTCGGGCGGCCGTCTTTTTTAATGAGAATGATATCGTCGAGAACCTCCGGGCCGGAGCTTAAATCGCCCATAACCTCGTCGGTCCATTTGTAGCTTTTTGGCTCGGTCTTAAAACGAATCGGGGTGCCTTCTTGCCATTCCGGAGTATTTTCGGGGCGGTGGTTGCGGTAGAGGTAGGGGATTTTTTTCGCGGTATCCGCTTTTCGGTATTCGTCGATTTTTTCGGACGGGGTCGGGTCGGCATAAGCGCGGCCGGCGGCGATAAGTTTTTTAGCCCACTTGATATAATGGTCTTTCCGCTCAGTCTGGAAATAAGGGGCGTGCGGGCCGCCAACATCGGGGCCTTCGTCCCAATTTAGCCCGAGCCAGAGTAAAGTCTCCTTAATTAGATCGGTTGCGCCTTCGACGTAGCGAGCCTGGTCGGTATCTTCGATGCGGAGAATAAAGGTACCGCCGGTCTGTTTAGCGAGTAGGTAGGGGTAGATAGCGCTCCGAACGTTTCCGATATGAATATAGCCGGTCGGGCTCGGAGCAAAACGAGTAATTGCTTTTTCCATACCTAATATTATAACAGATTAGTGGTTGCCGAACAAGAGATTGCCGATAGCTTCGAAAAGCGTTGGGGCGTTGCCGACCATTTCGGTCGCGCCTTCGTCGACATTTTCGTTTTGGGTCGCGCCAGAAGGGGTCGGAGAGATCTGCTCGGCGGTAACGAGGAGACGATAGCGCGAAGTCCCGAGCGGCGTACAGGTAATCAAGGTTAACATCGGACGGTCGGTATTGTAGACTAGCTTCGAAACTTCGGTCGGCTCGACGGTCTCGAGCTTGGTTACGGAATAGGTATAGCGGACTCCGCCGTAGTCGACATAAATTAAATCATTCTCTGTCAAACGCTCGAGGCCGGAGAAGATAAATTTATATTGGTTCGAGGTATAAATGTCGCCGGCGGAGTGGCCGGTAATGACGAGATTACCAATCTCGCCGGGGAGGGCGGAAGCGCCGGGGATAGACCAATGGACGACGCCATTATTCATGCCCTCCATGATCGTATCACTATCGTTGGAAAGCCCGAATAAAATCGGGACGTCGATATTGAGCTTTGGAATAATCAAACGATTTTCGTCGCCAACGAAAGTCGCGACAGTCGGGTCGATAGCGGTAATCGAGGTATCGACGGTATTACCTGGCGAGACGTAGGCGGCGAGCGGAGCAAAAATCAGGCGATTGTATTGGAGGAAAAGGAGGACGAGCGCAACGGCCGCGCCGGCAAGAAGCGGGCGGTATTTTTTGAACTTGCGGCGACGGTAGGCGCGATCGGAGGCCTTTTCGCCGACGTTT
>JAFUBU010000086.1 GCA_017460045.1 Candidatus Saccharimonadota bacterium | reverse complement strand
GAAGAGGGACACCTTGCTAGTAGACCGGCAGGTGATGGAGCTAGAGACCATGGCGAAGTTTATTCAGGGGGTAGTGGAGGGGGAGCCGGTCTCGCATTTGGTCTTGCCGATTTTGTCGTTTCCCTGTTTCGAGATTTCGCCGCTCGCAGCGATTAAAGCCTCGCGGCGGGACGCAAAAAAGAGTGGGCTAGACTATTTTGCCGAGGCGGAAGACGAGAAGATTCGGGCGCTCGGAGAGTTTTTGGCGGCGCTAGTTTTGAAGTCGACCGAGGCGCCACTCGAGCTGATGTTAGATTATATGATTGGGACGGTCGAGGTTTCCGAAGGAGTAAGGTCGCCGTTTTTGACTTATTATAGCAAGGCAGATGAGTATGCTGAGTTTGCGCTTTATGAAAAGCTAAATGTTCTCCGGGCGGCGCTCTCGAATCACCTCAAGATGGTCGAGCGACCGAGCCTGAAAGATTTCTTGCAGTTTGTGTCGGATTATGAAAGTGCCGGAAAGGGGCTTCTCAATACGAGCCCGTATAGCGAGGCGGAAGACGCGGTGCAGATTTTGACTGCGCACAAGGCAAAAGGGCTAGAGTTTTCGCACGTTTTCTTGATTGCAATGGATAATCTCGCTTGGGGCAAGGCTAAGGGGAATAATAATTTCTTGGCGCTGCCGGTCAATGTGATTCAAATCCGGCATACCGGAACGACGGACGACGAGCGGCTAAGGTTGCTGTTTGTGGCGATCACACGCGCTAAAACCGATTTATACCTGACTAGTTCCCTGACGGATTTTGCTGGCAAGACGCCGAAGCGGCTCGAATATCTAGATGAACACGAGGAGGATGGGGTCTTGCTTTCGCCGTATATCGGGGAAATTGTGACGCACTACGAAGATTTGGAGGAGGCGAAGCGACGGACGGACCTGCGACTTTCTTGGGTGTCGGCCTACCGGGAGATGACACCAGAGCTCAAGCCGATTTTGCTCAAGCGGCTGGAAAACTACCATCTGACAGCTTCGGACTTGGCCTCGTTTATCGACATTTGTTATGCTGGGCCGACAGAGTTGTACAAGTCGCGAGTATTGCAAGCGCCGCGCGAGCCGCTCGAGGGTGCGCTGCTGTTTGGGACGGTCGTTCATGCTGTGTTTGAGCGAGTGACGAAGGATAAGATTTCGGACGAAGAGGCGCTTGAGCTGTTTCGCTCCGAGGTTTTAAAACAGCCGATTTCGGCGGCTGATCAGAAATATATGTTAGAACACGGAGCTCCGGCGATAGAAAAGAGTTTACAGGAGTTTGGGCCGATTTTGCGGGCGGAGGGTGGATTTGCGGAGGTCAATTTCTTCTCGGAGCATTTGGTGATGGACGGAGTACCGATTACCGGGGTGATTGACCATATTAATGTTGATAAAGAGCAGAAGAAGATTGAGCTTTACGATTTTAAGACCTCGAAGTACTATAAGGAGAGTTGGGACTCGATTGATGCGCTATATAAATATAAGCTGCAGCTAGGAGTTTATAAGATGCTCTTAAATCTTTCGCCGACCTATGCGGGGTATGAGGTTTCGCGGGGGCATATCTTGTTCGTTTCGCCGGACGAATATGCCGAGGTGCACGACAAGGTTTATGAGTTTAACGAGCGGGATGAGGCGGAGCTACGAGAGCTGATGCGTTCGGTTTATCATGAAATTAAGACTTTGGATTTCGTGTCCGACTCGGAACTATTTGTTGAGCCGGACAAAAGCAAGGGGCTCACGGGGATTAAGAAGCTGGTGAAGATTCTTATTGACGAGAATATTGAAAAATAGTATAATAGTTGCAACATTCCATAATAAAGGAGGTGATGATGGGTGGCTTATGGCGATGTGGTAAGAGCGGATGTTTCCCGCAGTGGCAAGGAAGTTCGCATTGAGCGGCACGGCACGCAGTACGCGGTGTATTTTAACGGTCAGCAGGTGTATGGTCTGACAAATTGTTCTGATGCAGCGCTCAGGGCGTTTACCCGCTATATGGCGGTATAGAGGAGGGGGTGCTTTATGGCGGAGCTTCCGGGCTCCGCTTTTTATTTGCGATTTAAGACGACGAGATTTTCGAGATGGGGAGTCCGAGGGAAGAAATTGAAGGGTTTGACGAGCTCGAGGTGGTATTTTTCGAGGAGGAGTTTAAGGTCGCGAGCTTGAGTCGCGGGGTTGCAAGAGAGGTAGATGATGGTTTCGGGAGTGGTTTCAAGGAGTTTTTCGATTAATTTGTCGTCGAGGCCGGCGCGGGGAGGATCAACGATGACGGTCTGGTCGGCTTTGATGAAATCCGTTACTTCTTCGGCTTTGGCGAGAATTGGCCTGATGCAATTCG
>JAFUBU010000085.1 GCA_017460045.1 Candidatus Saccharimonadota bacterium | reverse complement strand
CTAGCCTTAGCTCTTTGACCTGCGCCCCGAGATGCTCAAAAAAGAGCTGAGACATCGCTTCCTCGGGTTGTTCTCCAAACCGTATTTTCCCGGTTGGCAGCTCCCAAGTCGGCAATTCCTCCGCTCTCCCCCTACTGTTTCGAACTAACAACAACTTATCATCTTCTCTAACAATCCCGACTACCCTGATACGTTGTTTCATCTGTCCCACCTATCCTTAAATAGCCTTAGCTTTATGTTTCCCTGTATTATATACAAGGTGGGTAAAATCTTATGCGCTACCCCACGAGGCAGACGCCGCGAAATCCCTTAAACATAATTATTCAGGAAAATATGTGCTAAGGCTACTTCCATTATAATAATTTACGCCCCGCCCGTCAAGAAGACAAAGAAATTTAATATCCCGTTCATCGCCGAAACCATGTACTGCGATAAAAAGTCCCCACATAGCCATACCAATATCAAAACTAGGAATAGCCCGTACGTCTCTATCTGCATCAATACCTTTCTCGCTCCATCCGGCGCTATCGCGTATAGTACTCTCGACCCGTCGAGCGGCGGTATCGGCAGGATATTGAAAAGCATCAGCCCAAGATTAATCATTACAAATTCCGACATAATATAATTAAATAGCCCCGCCGTATGAAACGCCCCTGTAAAATGGCCTACCAAATAAAATACGAGCGCCAACAAGAAATTCGTCGCCGGCCCCGCTAGCGCGACCAAAGCCATTCCCCATTCTTTCCCTCTCAAATTTCGCGAATCTACCGGTACCGGCTTCGCCCCGCCAAAAATCGGTCCATGCATTACAAACAGCATCAGCGGTATAAAAATCGACATTACCGGATCGATATGCTTCAAAGGGTTTAGCGATAATCTCCCCTCTTCCTTTGCCGTCGTGTCGCCTAGCCACAAGGCCACCAATCCATGCGCTAGCTCGTGTAGTACCGTCGATACGAGCACAATCGCTAAAATAATCAATAAATATCCAAAATCCATTTAGTTTAGGACCACTACCTCTAGCGCCACCGGGAGCGAATCGTTGTTTTTAACTTTATATTTCTTCTCCGTCCGCGCCGAGAGCTTCAAATCCGTCACCATCCCGTCGACATTTCCCATCGCAATTACGACTTTCGGTTCAATCTCGCGTACCGCCCGTACCGACGACGTACAAAGTACTCCGATCATTCCTAGCTCGTCTAACCCCTCTTCGCATCCCCCGATAATCCCGACGTGAACGCCCCCAATCTCGACGTCATAAATAACCTTCGCTCCGTTAGGGCTAAAAGACGTATCAAAAGTTCCAGGAGCGATGCTATGCGATGAAGAAGGAGCACCGGAACGAGGCGTACTTGACGTACGCCGTTCGCCCCTTGGGACGCGTGAGCGAAGCGAAGTGAGAAGCGCATCTTCTGAAGAAGCAGAGCGCGCTCCTGGGACTTTTCCCGTACCTACGCCGAGCGCCCTAATACTTACGTCTCCTATCTCAAACTCCCCCGGCCCCTGTATGCGACCAACCTTAAGCGCTGCGTCCACCGTCCCTTGTGCGACATTAAACGTAATCTTCGTTTTCTTAGTCGTAATCGTAATTTCGTCTAAATCTTTACTTTCTATATCAAACATTTCCGCTCCTATTTTATTTTTAATAATATCCTATCCGGATCATACGTTTCCACAATATCCATCTTCATCAAATCGACGAGAAATCGGTCTTTAACGCTCTTGCGGTACGAATAATCGTCTTCGCTCATAATCACGTAATTTATCGGCTTTCCCTGTCTCTTCTCAACTACCTCCGCCCAATGTGTCAACTTCTTAGTCTTATCGTCGCCGATTACGAATAAATCTATCCCCTCTTCGCCCGGCGCTCGGTTCGTCACGACCATCGCCTTTAGGTAGTTCTTTACCGGCTTAACGTATTCGTCCCATCCGGCCTTATGTACATCGCGTTCTTTCGTCGTATCGACTTTTACCGTGAATAAATCTACTAGCGGCTTTGAGTAAGGATGTTTCATATTCGCCGAATAATAAACTTTATTGTCGAACGTTTCGCTTTTAATAATCCCGACACTATCGAGGTTCAGAAGCTCTCTCCGTACCGAGTTTATCTGCTCGCCTATTAGCCGAGTAATCTCCCTTACATAATAGCTTTGGGAAGAGTTGCCAAAAAAGAGTTCAAGGAGCTTCGTCCGCGTCTTCGAGCCGAACAATTTTTCTAATCCACTAGTATTTTCTTTAACCATCTTACTAATATTTTAGCACACAAGCCCTACTCCGCGCGAGGAAATTTGTTCAATTTATTATATATGGCCGTATTATCTCGAGCGCCGCCGACTTAATTTCTGCTAACGGCAACCACCTAATATTCGGATTGCGCTTGAACCACGTCATCTGCCTCCGCGCCAAATGCCAATCGTCATGAAAGCACAGTTCCTTCGCCCGTTCGAGACTATATTTCCCCTCTAAATATCCCCAAGCAAATTGATAGATGTCGCTCTTCATCGCTTGGCTACCCCAACCGTACGTTTCGACTAGTCGCCGCGTTTCGTCGAACAATTCTTGAACAAATAATTTGTTCAATCGCTCCTTTAGCCGTCGTCGTAATTCCTCCCGCGGCCACTCGATACCGAAAATTATATAATCTGAAGACATTTCCGTCCTATCCGGGTATTTTTCTGCAAAACTCAATTTCGACCCCTGTTTTTCTGAACAATTTTTGTACTCGTTGTGGAATTTATAATTGTACACTAGTGCGTCAATATAGAGTCCCGTCCCTCCGCAGACTATTGGCACTTTCCCCCGCTCACGAATTGAACAAATTTTTTGTTCAGCATAATCCTTCCAGTCCGCGGCCGTAAACCTCTCGCCCGGCTCGACCAAGTCGAATCCATAATGCGTTATCCCCTCTCGTTCCTCTAGGGTCGGCTTCGCCGTCCCGATATCCATTCCCTTATAAATCGCCCGCGAGTCCGCCGAGATAATGTCCCCGCCGGCCTCCTTAGCAATCAAAATACGTACTCCTGTCTTCCCCGACCCAGTCGGACCAGCAATTACGACTACCGGCCCCTTATATTCTCCATCCAAAGCCTAAAGCTCCCTCAGGTATTCCGCGAGCTTCGAGAGCTTTACCGTCTCTTCTTTGTCGCGTAGTCGTACCGAAACT
>JAFUBU010000084.1 GCA_017460045.1 Candidatus Saccharimonadota bacterium | reverse complement strand
GCCGCTGGCTCTAGGTAGAAGTACCCTCCGTCCAGATTATCCCTGTTTTTCCCAGCCCAGCTTTCCGCCAGGCGGCCTCCAGAAGAACTGGCCGAGAGTCCTTTTCCGTCGGACGGAATAGCCAAGGGCTAAAGCAACTCAGTTTACGAGGCCTTGAACGAACCCGATTCGAAGAGATTTTTCGCAAGGCGGGCCCTCTCAGATGAGGGTGCCTTGCCCGAAAAATCGATTGAGAATCGGACGTGAGTGAAACCAGACTCGCAAACTGAATTGCTTTAGCCCTTAGCATTCTCGCCCGGAGGCTTGAAAAAAGTAATACTTTTTGTTATACTCTATATGTGATAATAAAGGTCGACGGTTTGAGCATCGAGTGGGATACTCGAAAAAACTCTCTAAATCTAAAGAAGCATGGCGTGAGCTTCAAGGAAGCCTCAAATATCTTCTTTGATGATAATAGGGTGGAAATCTACGATGCTGCGCATAGCGAATACGAAGATCGCTTTGCGGTAATCGGCATGGTCCGAGACGTTCTTCTAGTTATCTATACTGAAAGAAAGGATACTTTAAGAATTATCTCCGCACGAAAGGCAACGCCGTCGGAAAGGAAAATATATTATGGGAAGAATCGTTAGAACTACAATTTATCCAGGGCAAAAATTAACCAAGAGACAAATCCGGAGACTCGACGCGCTCAAAGATCGCCCAATCGTCTTCGACGAGGATGCACCGGAATATACTTACGAAGAACTCGAAGAGATGCGGCTCGCCGCGATTAAGAAGCGCGCCGAACAGCGTAAGGAAGTCGTCGCTATTCGCATCTCGCCAAGTACCCTGAAAAAGGCCAAGGCGATGGGCAAGGGTTACACCGGCTTTCTTAGCCGTTTAATTGATAACGCCATCAACGATAAAGACCTCGTCGCCCGTAGCCTCTAGCCAGCTAAAATCCACGAAGACACAATTAAAATTGCCCTTTTTCATTCCGCTTGTGCTATAATATAACCATAAACATAAAGGTCTATCATCTTTTGAAGTAATCTACGGAGCAAAAATATGGAAACTATCCAAACGAGCCTTGCGCCCACCGAAAGTAAAAAACTCAATAAAGCAACCGTACTTATGGCTATTTTAATGTTGCTTATGCTTGGGGTTACCATTACCTTCATCGTTTTGTGGGCGAACGAGAAGAATAAAAACGACCAGGCCGCGGCCGAGCCGACCGTCTGCGATGCGACTACGAGCGAAAACGGAACCAAAGATGAATTAAGGTCCGACCCGGATTACCTCTATATCGGCCAATGGGGAATCAAGATTAAAATCCCCGAGAGCCTCAAAAATCTCCACTATTCCTACCGCGCCGCCGGTAAAGACCGCTTTTCCTATTCGGACGGTACGCTCAAGATTTATGACCACGAGTCCCAGATTACCGTCGGCGGGACGGATGGCGAAGGCGAAGGTGTCGCGCCGGAGTTTGCGAGCGGAAATCTCGGCGCCGTCTCGAGATACGAGGCTGGTACTTACGCCTGCGAGGCCTCCTGCCCGACTCTCGCCGCGACAATCGACAATTACGAATATTACTATGTCCACCCCCAGACTCTCGTCAGTACCGACCAGTCCGACGTCGAATGGGAGACCAGTTCGGTTAATTTAATCGAGCAAATGCTTTCAAATGAAAATAATTATGCTAAATTTTAGCATTACCATTATTTAACAAAAAATCAAGACTAGACATACTAAGCACAAACGCTTATAATATAAGCATAAACAAAAACATCTACTAAGATTGCCCGGCTATCACCCTCCGAGCAATCTTTGTTTTGCTAAAACGCCCGGAGCGTCCGAAACGCCTAAAGCCCCCAGCCGAGCCACCCCCTCCCAGGCCCAAACCCCAGCCCTAAATCTCCCGCACTATGTTATAATGATACTATGTTCAAGAAACTTTGGTCTCTCTACAAGGAATACGAAGAGATTATTAACTATATTATCTCTGGCGGCCTTGGGACGATCGTCAATATCGGGACCTTTACTATCTGTCGCTCGTTCGACCTCGACCTGACCTCGAGCAACGTTATCGCCTGGGTTGTTACCGTTATCTTTATCTATCTGACGAGCAAGTTCTTCGTCTTTAAGACCGCCGATAAAACTAAAAAGGAGTCGACCAAGGAGTTCGTCCTTTTTATTCTCGCCCGCCTCGCGACGCTCGGCGTCGAAATCCTCCTCTTAAACCTTACGATCGAAGCTATGCAAATAAACGAATTTATCGCTAAGACTCTTTCCCAGGTCGCCGTAATTATTCTCAACTACTTGCTAAGCACGTTAGTGATTTTTACCAAGAAATCGTAGTGTATCCGACATCGCGTCGTCGATCGAAAGCTCCGTCTTCCACCCTAGCTCCGAAAGCGCCTTGTCCGGTACTGCGATTAGTTCCGCTAAGTCTCCCGCTCGTCGCCCGACGATTTTGTACGGCAACGCCGCGCCGCTCGCCTTCTCAAACGCCTTAACCATCTCGAGTACCGACGTCCCTCGTCCACTCCCGAGGTTGTAAACCGTACAACCCGGTTGCAACTTAGCTAGAGCCGCGAGATGGCCCTTGGCGAGGTCGACGACGTGGATATAGTCCCGGATACACGTCCCGTCCGGCGTCGGGTAATCGTCTCCGTAGACCGAAAGCTCCGGGATTTCCCCGGTCGAGACTTTCATTACGATCGGCATCAAATTATTCGGTATGCCGTTCGGGTCTTCCCCGAGTAACCCCGAAGCGTGCGCCCCTACTGGGTTGAAGTAGCGCAGTAATACCGCCGAAAAATCGCTATCGGCCGCGCAAACATCCCGCAAAATCTGCTCGATCATAAACTTTGTCTGTCCGTAGGGGTTCGTAATCCCGCGCCCCGTCTCCATCGTCTCGTCGAGCCGCGCGACTCCCTGGTCGCCATAGACCGTCGCCGACGACGAGAAAATCAGGGAGCGACAGCCCGTCTCGCGCATCGCCTTGAGCAAATTCAGCGTCCCACCGATGTTATTTTCGTAGTAGAGAATCGGCTTTTCGACGCTCTCCGCGACCGCCTTTAGTCCTGCGAAATGGATTACCGCGTCAAACCCGCGCCGCAGGACCTCTAGCGTCCCCGGGAAGTCCAACAAATCGACTTTATGAAAAACCGGCCGCGTCCCCGTAATCTCCGCAATTTTATCGAGGACCGACTCCTTGGAATTATATAAATTATCTAATATCTCGACCTCGTAGCCGGCCTGAATTAACTCTACCGCCGTATGCGAGCCAATATAACCTGTTCCCCCAGTAACTAAAATCTTCATATCTCTATCATACCATATTTTTAAATTTGTATCATGGTTATGATTGTAACGCCGGGCCCTTTTGTGATACAATGGACTACGTCCATTGGGACATTTTTTGTTGCCTAAAGGCAACGGCCTAAAAGAAAGGAAATTCATGTCAAAAAAGCTCCACCCTTCGCTCCTTCCGCTCGTCTTTTGCGCCGCCGTCATCATTATCGACGTCGTCGCGCTCGCGACCGGGCGTATCGCCAAACCGGAGACAAAAACTTGGAGTTCAAAAACTACCGAAGCCGAGCCGCTCCTCCTCGATTTCAAAACCGACTTCAAAGACCGGATTAAATCGGCGCTCCCCGACGAGTCCGAAGGTCTCGCCCTTGGCTATCTCCTTGGCGATAAATCCGAGCTCGGCGCGACCCTGAAAGAAACTATCGCCGCCGTCGGGCTAACCCACCTTATCGTCGCCTCCGGCGCCCATCTCGGCATCATCTTAAAATTCGCCAAAAAATCTTTCGGCAAAATCTCTCGAGCCGCCGGACTTTTCGCCAACCTCGCCGCGGTCGCCCTCTTTATCGGCATTATCGGCTTGACCCCGAGCGCTCTTCGCGCCGGCCTCGTCGCCGTCTTGAGTCTGCTCGCAGCGCATTTCGGTCGCGACTTAAAGCCCGGTCGCCTCCTGCTCTACGCTGCCGCCGCGACGCTCCTCGTCGACCCGACTTACCCCTTAAACCTCTCCTGGTTGCTCTCCTTTGCTTCTTTTACGGCCGTCCTTCTCGTCGCCCCTGCTCTCGAAACCTATTTTTACGGCCCTCAAAAATCTGCAAACTCTAAAAACCCCAGTACCCTCGCCTCCCTCCTGCTCGCTTCGCTTTCCGCGACTCTCTTGACCGCCCCTATCTTACTTTTCTATTTTGGCCAAATCTCTCTTATCTCCGTCCTCGCTAACCTTCTCATCTCTCCGACCCTCGCCTTGACTATGCTCATGACTTTCTTGACCGGCCTCCTCCCCAACCCCGTTACCGCTCTCGGCGCCCACCTCCTCGTCCAGTACCATATCGCCGTCGCCTCTACTCTCGCCGACCAAACCGCCTTCCTTGTCTCCATCGACAAAAACAACCCCCTCGTCTTTCTCCTCTACCTTCCGCTCCTCCCCGTTTTTCTTTTCCTCTACCGTAAGAATAAAATCTTCATGGTAAAAACAAAAGCTTTGTGCTAAAATAATAGTAGAAATGAGATTCGACGAGAAACCAAAAAGGAGGATACGTCTCAAAAAATCTCGTGCTGAGCTCCCGCGCGAGTCTAGCTCTTCGCGTCCTCAAAAATCTTCCAAGAAGTTTTCCAAACCGGAAAAGCTCCCGAAGCTCAAAAAGCTCGGTCTCCTCGAGGAAGAGCCGCTCGAGCGAGCGCCGGCCTACGAGCGCCAAAAGCCCGAGAAGCTTCCTGAGGGCTACGACGTCGACGAGACTTTCGCTGAGAGTCTTAAGTCGAGCATGAAAAACCATCTTATCTTGGCCGTCTCCGCCGTCCTGGTCGTCTTAGTCGTCGTCGGGTTTGCTACCGGTACTTTCCAAAAGCTTTTCAGCCACAATGAGACCGAAGAGACTGTCGCCGCCGCGACCGAGGATACTTTCTTGGCTCGTCCCAAGACCGTCTTTACTCAGGGGAAATTTGATTTGAACGTCGAAAATACCGACGCTGGCGTCGATATTATTTGCGAAACTACGACCGACGAAGAAGGGAATGAAAAGAAAACTTGCCGCGCCAAGACCGAGGAAGATCGCAAGAAAGAAGAAGAGGAAAAGGAGCGCGAGGAACAGGAAAAGAAGGCCGCCGAGGAACGCGAGCAAGAAGAAAAAGAGGCCGAAGAGGCCAAGAAAAACAAGAAAACCGCCGCTACGACGACTACGACTACTACCGAAAAACAAAAAGAGCCGGAAGGCCCGGTTAAGACGATTGGTATTACGAATATTTCCGGCTGCCCGGCCGAGGCGACCGCCGATAGCGTAGTTATTCTCAAGGCGAGCGTCCTTCCGAGCAACGCCGAAAACCAGAATATTATCTGGTCGACTACTAGTTCGGCTAGCGTAGTCTACGAAGGCGCCGGCAATACCGCTACGGTTACCGTCGGTAGCGGCGAGCGCGTGATCGTGACCGCGATGTCTGTCGACGGCGGCTACTCCGAACATTGTATTTTCCAGATTGTCGATAGACTTACCGAGTAAAATATAGTATAATATATTTAGTATGCACCCGTAGCTCAGCGGATTAGAGCGTCTGTCTTCGGAACAGAAGGTCGTGGGTTCGAACCCCTCCGGGTGTACCACGTTTTATAACTACATGGAGATAAATAGATTTACGAAAGGAAAATATGGCTAAAAAACCACGCATCGCGAAACTAAATCGCAACAACAACCACAAACATTCCGAAAAGCGCAAGCATATCAAGAAATAATGATTCTAAATTCCGAGCAATCGCTTATCGACTTTGGCGAGCAAATTGGGAAGACCCTCAAAGCTCCTGTTGTTGTTGAGCTCGTCGGAGACGTCGGCGCCGGCAAAACGACCCTTACCAAGGGTATTGCGAGGGGCCTAAAAATCGACGATGAGATTACTTCCCCGAGCTTTACTATCTCAAAACGTTATAAAAACGACAACGTAGAGCTCGTCCATTACGATTTTTATCGCCTTGCCGACCCCGGTATCATGTCCGAGGATCTCGAAGAATCTTTAGCCGACCCGAGCATCGTTACCGTTATTGAATGGGGCGATAGCGTCGAAAATCTCCTCCCCGAAAATCATCCCAAAATTACCCTTAAAACTAGAGACGACGGCTCGCGCGAAATAATTATGGAGAATTTTCCATGAAACTTTACCTCGATACTTCCGACCAAAATCGCTGCGTTCTCATGTTGGACGACCAAACTTACGAATGGGAAGCTAAAAAAGAGCTGGCCGAAAAACTTTTGAAATTTATTAAGGACAAACTCGCGGAAAACGGTAAAACTTGGCAAGACCTGACCGAGATTACTTTCTTTTCTGGCCCAGGTAGTTTTACCGGCCTGCGGATTGGCGCCGCCATCGTTAATACTCTCGCGACAGAATTACAAATCCCTCTCTACAACCAAAACGGCGAAAAGCTTCAGATTGTAATTCCAGATTATGGACGAGCGCCGAATATCGGAACTCCCAGAAAATAATGTGATATAATAAATACAACATAAGGAGCAATCATGGACTCGAATCAAAATCCACAAAATCCACAAAACCCAGTAACCCCAAATCCGGCCGGGAATCAAGCCCCGACTGGCCATACTATCGACCCCAATAATCCCCTCGACCCCCATGGTGTCGGCCTCCAATCCCCGATTATTACCCCAAACCAATTCGACGGTCTCAAGCCGATCCCCAAGCCGACCGAGCCGGTCGTCAAGCCGTCTACCAAAAAAGAACTTACCCCCGAGCAGATGACCAAGCGCTTTATGATTCTCTCGATTGTCCTCGGCGTTTTGGCGATTATCGGTATTGGCCTTGGTATTTATGGCCTGATTGACGCTTCGAATACGCGCGATGCCCTTGATACGACGACTAAAAGCTTGAATAGTGCGAATAGTATTATTAGCAAGATCAGCCAAGATACCGGTAAGACTATTAAATCCGTCGCCGACGTCCCCGATTACGTTGCGATTACCGACTACCTTTATCTCCCAGAGTGGAATATTAAAATCAAGCTCGATAGTCGCCTCTCCGACCTGAGCTTTACGCTCGACGAGAAATATCGCCCCGAGATTTGCTTTACCGGCCATGAAACCGGCCTCTCCTACTTCCCGGCCTTTGCCGATATTGACAAAAACCCGACCGGTATGGGTTGCCTTGTCCGAGTAAAGACCGCCGAAGGCGCGAGCGACGAAAACGGCCTTTCCTTCGGGACCAACGTCTATACCTACGGCGAGTACAGTTACTATTACCGCCGCGACAACAATTTCGTTTTCTCCGACAATGACGCCGAAAAAGGCCTCGAGGCTACGGCGGTGGAGCTAATTAAAAATATGCTCACTATCCCCGGCAACGTCGAGCACTACGACTAGCTTGCGCCGGAAGTTAAAATATGGTAGAATAATCAAGATTAGAGCTTTTATATTATAGCCAAGTTGCTTTAGGTGGGCTGAAACGCCCTAGTGTTCATTAAAAAGGAGGGATAGATATGAAGGAACACGAAGCAATTTATGATGCGAAAAGCCTCGGTTGGCCGAAAATGCTCATTCTCGGTCTTCAGCATCTTTTCGCCATGTTCGGTGCGACGATACTCGTACCGATTCTCGTGAATAATTATTTTCACGGTGAGGGCCTTTCAGTCCAGGTGACTCTGTTTTGCGCCGGTTTCGGTACATTACTTTTCCACATTTGCACCAAACTGAAAGTGCCGGCTTTTCTCGGTAGTTCGTTCGCTTTCCTCGGCGGCTTCGCGACTGTCGCGGAGCTTCCGGAATTCGAAGGTATGAGCTATGGCGAGAAACTGCCTTATGCTTGCGGCGGTATCGTTGTTGCTGGCGCGCTTTATCTCGTCTTAGCATTACTGATTAAATGTCTCGGCGTCAAACGCGTTATGTGCTATCTTCCGCCGGTCGTGACCGGACCGATTATTATTTGTATCGGCCTCGGCCTCGCCCCGTCCGCGATTAGCAACGCTTCGGCGAATTGGACCTTGGCGCTCATCGCCCTCGCGACCGTTGTTATTTTTAACATCTGGGGCAAGGGAATGTTCAAAATCATACCGATTTTAATGGGCGTCGTTGTCGCTTACGTCGCGGCTATTATTATGCAGGCGTGTGGCCTGACCAACGCCGACGGTAGCGCTATTATCGATACGAGTACGCTCGCTTCGTCTGCGTTGATCGGATTGCCGCAGTTCCAAATTGCCAAGTTTAACCTTAGCGCTATTCTCGTCATGGCTCCGATCGCGATTGCCGCGATGATGGAACACGTCGGAGATATTTCCGCCATCTCCGCTACGACAGAGCGGAACTTTATCGAGGAACCGGGTCTTTCCCGGACGCTCGTCGGCGACGGTCTCGCGACTTTGTTTGCAGCCTTTTTTGGCGGCCCGGCCAATACGACTTACGGCGAGAATACTGGAGTTTTGGAGCTTAGCAAAGTTTACGACCCGGCCGTTATTCGTATCGCCGCGTTTTTCTCGATTGCCTTGAGTCTTATTCCGAAACTTTCGGCCGTCTTCGGGACGATGCCGACGGCGATTGTCGGCGGGATTAGCTTTATTCTTTACGGTATGATTTCCGCTATCGGCGTCAGAAATATCGTCGAGAACCAAGTCGACTTTAAGGAGTCGCGCAACTTAATCGTCGCCGCCGTTATCCTCGTCATCGGACTTGGTAGCAACGGATTAACTATCGGGAGAGTTACCATTACCGCTCTTGCCCTTGCGTCTATTGTCGGAATAATCTTAAATGCGATTCTTCCGGGTAAAGATTACGAGTTCGGCAAGAATCCTGAAAAAGACGAGTACCGGGGGGTACATATCTAAATTACCTCCAGACAAAGAGCCGCTCCCGCGGCTCTTTACTTTTCTAGGGGTACATGCTAAAATACTAGTATACACATCTGGGTGTGGCGCAGTTGGTAGCGCGCAGCGTTCGGGACGCTGAGGTCGTCGGTTCAAGTCCGATCACCCAGACCACATATTTCGTGTTAAAACCGCCTATCTTGGCGTTTTTTCTCGCTCGCTCGTCCATTAGACGCGCTTCGCTCGGAGAAAACGCCAATCTAGACGGTTTTTCCTACGAAATATGTTATAATATGGCTATATGAAACCACGTACTAAGGTGATTTTACTGTATAGTTTTCTCCCGCTACTTTTTGTAGCGATTTATGTTGCGCTTTGTCTGATTAATATCCGCGGCTCGATTTGGTTCGATGAATCTTACTCTGCCTACCTCGTTCGCGGCGACTTTGGCCAGATTTGGTCCGAGACTGCCCAGGACGTCCACCCTCCGCTTTTCTACTTCCTCTTAAAAATCTGGTCCGGTATCTTCGGGACGAGCGACTTCGCGATGCGTTTCATGTCGGTTTTCTTCGGCGCGCTTGCGATTATTATGGCTTTCCATCTCTTGAAGCGCTGGTTCGGCGGAAAGACCGCAACCGTCGCGACCGCCTTCCTCGCTCTCTCGCCTTTCCTAATTCGCTATGGCCAAGAAATGCGAATGTATACCCTGATTTTCGCCATTGTTATCGGCGCGACCTACGCTCTCGATCTTGCTCTCGAGACTAAGAAAAAACGCTACTATATTATTTATGCTGTCCTTCTTGCTCTCGGGATGTGGACTCATTATTTTACCGCTCTCGCTTGGCTGGCCCATGTTGTATATCTTACAGCGGTCAAGAAAATCAATATTTTCAAAAAGCCTTTCCTCTGGACTTACGCCCTCGCCGTTCTCCTCTTCCTACCTTGGATTCCCGCCTTCTTGACCCAGACCGCGACCGTCCAGCAAGGTTTTTGGATTCCCGGCGTGACCTTTTCGACCCTCCCCGACTATCTCTCCGAGGTTACTATCTACCGAGAGTTTTCTAGCCATGTTGACGCTTGGTACGCCCTCGCCCTGATTATTTGGAGTGCCCTCTTCGGCATCGTTCTCTATAAAACTCTCAAATCTCCGACCAAAGAAAAATCTCTCGCGCTCGAGACCCCGAAGAAAATTACCAAGCTCTCCCTTACCAAGACCCTTAAAAAACGCAATACGAGCCTCCTGCTTCTCCTTGTTCTCGTCGCCGTCCCGCCCGCTATTCTCTTCGTTCTTTCAATGCCGCCGCTTTCCTCGATGTTCGTCTCTCGCTACGTGACCTACAGCGCGATTTTACTCTGGGCGCTCGTCGGCGTCCTTGTCGTCAAAAATTTCAAAAACAACAAAATCTTCGCTATGATATTCCTAGTTTTATCGCTCGGTCTCGAGGTCGTCGGTATCGTCAACGTCGAAACGCGCGAGCCTAGAGGCTATTCGAAGGAAATCGTTACGTTGATTCGCGGCCTTTCCGAAGAGGGCGAGCCGACCGTCTTAAAAGACGGTGGCCTCCAAGAATACGACTTTTCTTTCTACTCGACCGAGGAAAATCCGATTTATATCGTCGACGAATGGACCGACTATCCTTGGGGTTCGACCTATCCGCTCCGCGACTACCGCGCAACGACTATCGACAAACTCGAAGACCTAAAGGCCGATCGATTTTGGGTCGTCGCGAGCAAAGACGCCGACCCGACCGAAGTTCTCGACCTCAAGAAATACGAAATCTTGACGACCGTAAGTAATGACCACCATCTCGCTATTGAGTATAAAGTTAAATGAAAACTTCTGATTTTGACTACGATTTACCAAAAGACCTAATCGCCCAGACTCCGCTAAAGGATCGGGCCTCTTCTCGTCTCCTCGTTGTCGATCGCGAGAATGATACTTTTAGAGATCGTACTTTTAGGGACATCATCGAATATCTCAGTCCCGGCGACGCGCTCGTTCTAAACGAAACCAAGGTCCTTCCCGCTCGCATTATCGGGGTTAAAAAGGAGACTGGCGGCGCGGTCGAGCTTCTCCTTCTCAAAAATCTCGGCGGGGATAAGTGGGAATGTCTTGCTCGCCCGGGTAAACGCCTCCGCCCTGGGACTGAACTCGATTTTGGCGACGGGCTACTCGCCGCCAAAGTCCTTGAGAAACTCGACGGGGGAATTATCCAGGTTGAATTTTCCTATGACGGTATTTTCCTTGAGTTGCTCGAGCGGCTCGGGACGATGCCTCTCCCGCCTTATATTCACGCCCAGCTCAAAGACCAATCTCGGTATCAAACTGTCTATGCGAAAAAACTCGGTTCTGCCGCTGCCCCGACCGCCGGCCTCCATTTTACCCCCGAGCTTCTCGAACAAATTAGCGCCAAGGGAATTAAAATTGTAAAAATTACACTTCACGTCGGACTCGGTACTTTTCGCCCAGTCGAAGTCGAAGACGTCCAGGCCCACAAGATGCATACCGAATCTTACGAGATTTCCGCCGAGGCCGCCGAGACGCTCAACCGAGTTAAAAACGCTGGCGGGAAAATTGTCGCCGTCGGGACGACTACTGTCCGTACGCTTGAAACTGCCGCGAGGGAAGACGGTTCGTTTGAAGCCTGCTCTGGCGAAACCTCGATTTTTATCTATCCCGGCTACAAATTTCGCGCTGTCGACTACCTTATTACGAATTTCCATCTCCCAAAATCGACGCTCTTGATGCTCGTTTCCGCCTTCGCCGGCGAAGACCTCATTAAAAGGGCCTATGCCCACGCTGTGCGTGAGCAATATCGTTTTTTCTCCTTCGGCGATGCGATGTTAATTACTGGAGAAAAACATGAAGGTTGAATTTGAGCTCATTAAAACCGATCGGGCTACCGGCGCTCGTCTCGGCAAAGTCCGTTTTGGCGACCAAGAATACGAGACGCCGATGTTTATGCCAGTCGGGACTCAAGCGACCGTTAAGACCCTAAGCCCCGAGCAGGTCAAGGACTGCCGCGCGGGAATTATCCTCGCCAATACCTACCATCTCTGGCAGCGCCCTGGCGAAGACGTCGTCGCCGAAGCTGGCGGACTTCATCGGTTTATGAACTGGCCTGGCCCGATTTTGACCGACTCCGGCGGCTACCAAGTTTTCTCGCTTGCTCGCAACAAACGAAAAGATATTACCGAAGAAGGTGTCCATTTCAAGAGTGAGTTAAACGGCGCGAGTCTTTTCCTAACTCCCGAAAAATCGATTGCGATTCAAAATGCGCTCGATTCCGATATCGCGATGAGTTTTGACGAATGCCCGCCGGCTACCGCCGACTACCATTATCTGAAAAATAGCATCGAGCGTACCCTCCGTTGGGCCGAGCGCGGCCGAAGCGTCCACAACAACCCGCATCAGAGCCTCTTCGGTATCGTCCAGGGCGGCCCTTATGAAGACCTCCGCCGCTGGTCCGCCGAGCGGACCGTCGCGCTTGATTTCGACGGCTATTCTATCGGCGGCGTCGCCAACGACGATGAGTGTAAGGACGATATGTACAAGGCGGTCGAGTACTCTACTCCCTATCTTCCGAAAGATAAGCTTCGCTACTTGATGGGTGTCGGCGAGCCGGTCGATTTAGTTGAAGGCGTAATGCGCGGCGTCGACCTGTTCGACTGCGTCTCCCCGACTCGACTTGCTCGCCACGGCAACGCGCTCATCTACGGGGTTAAAGACGCGGGAATCTCGGGCTACAAGGAAAAACGCATCAACCTGAAAAACGCCCGCTTCAAACGCGACTTCTCGCCCATCGAACCAGATTGCGACTGCTATTGTTGTAAAAACTACACGAAAGCTTACGTCCACCATCTCATGCGCTGCGACGAGACCTTTGGCGCGACTCTCCTCTCGATTCATAATATCCGCTTCCTTATCCGCCTCTGCGAACAAATGCGCGAGGCCATCAAGGCAGATCGTTTTCTCGCTTTCCGCGAAGAATTCTTAAAGAGCTAGCATTTATAGGGGTAATGTGGTATAATCATTTTATCTGGGGTTGGCGCAGTGGTAGCGCGCACGCCTGGGGGGCGTGAGGTCGCCAGTTCAAGCCTGGTACCCCAGACCATTTCGTTGCTCAGATTGCCGGATACCGGTCTGGGAACTGGCGTAGCGTCCCAAGGGGCTATCGCCAGTTCAAGCCTGGTACCCCAGACCATTTCCTATCGATTCATCGGGCAAATCGAAGAACTCCAAATCCCCCGGTTACTATTGTAAGCCGTCGTTTGGAGATTTTTGTACCACGACCGCCAAGTGTAGTTCTTATGTTGATACATATATTCTTTCGCCGCGCCATTTAGAATCATCGTCGCCCCGACGTCTCGGTTGGCGTTGATGTAGACGTATCGGAGTAGACTCCCATCCGAATATTTATCAGGCAACTTCGGGTCGGACTCTAGCCTTACGAACTGTCCGCGCGTCAGATTTCGCAAAACGTTTTTCGCCTGCGTCGCGTAGCAGCCTTTCTTGGTATTCGCCCTTGAGGTCGCCTCCGGCGCGTCAATCCCGATAATTCTAACCTTCGTCAGCTTACCGTTAATAATAACGAGTAAGGTATCTGCACTATTGGCCCAAATTCCGGCTACTCGATATACCGGAAAAGTCGCCGCGCTTGCCGTCTTCGAAAAGAACCCAAACGCCCCCGTAACTACTAGCGCGAGCGAAAGCGCTAGGCCTAATATTTTTTTACTGTGCTGGTGTGTCATAATTCCTCCACTTTTGAATTGATATTGCAAGAACATCTTAGCAGTCGCTAAGACAAAGGAATAGCCTATTTTTTTCTTGACGAATGTGGTAATTATCAAATCTCGCCGAAAAAGTCTAGCAGTACCTTTTTGACCGTAATAATCCCGAACATACTCCGAACAGAAAACGAACTGAAACCGTACAAAACCCTACCACATTAAATCACAATTTTACAATCTTAATTTTACAACAGCAATTCGGACTAAATCGTGTTATAATAGACCTGTTAAGGAGTTTATTGTGCCAAATTCAAATGTAACTAAAAAGACGCCCGCCATGGGCGATAGCCAAAATTCGGATAATCCCTCCGATCAGCAAAAGCGGACTAATAATCTTATCCGCCGCTTTACCTTTACTCTTATCTTAGTATTATTATGTATCGGCCTTGCCGTTTCGCTCTCCCCGAAGAGTGAAAATCTCGACGAAGTCCCGATTTCCGACGTAATCGCTCGCGCGAACGATGAAAACGGGAACATTAGGAAAATTACCGTCTCTGGTAACGAGCTAAAAATTACCCTAAAGGGTAAGGACCAGCCTACCCAGACTTCGCGCAAAGATTCCTCCGGTACTCTTTACGACCAAGGACTAAAAAACTACTGTGAAGACCTCTCGGGCGACAAGCTAAAGGAATGTCGCGAGAAATACCCGACTATCGAATATGAGTCCCCGTCGGACGTTTGGGGTTCGATTTTCGATGCGGCTATTGTCGTCGTCCCGACTTTAATATTGATTGGCTTTTTCTTCTACATCATGCGAACGGCCCAGTCGATGAGCCGCGAGTCGCTCGGTTTCGGGAAGGCCAAGGCCAAGCTCTACGGCCCGGACAAAAAGAAAGTGACCTTTAAGGACGTCGCCGGCAACGAGTCCGCTAAACAAGATCTGACCGAAATTGTCGACTTCTTAAAAAATCCTTCTCGTTACGAGAAGCTAGGAGCAAAAATCCCGCGCGGTGTCCTGCTCGCCGGTGCTCCTGGTACCGGTAAGACGCTCATGGCGCGCGCCGTCGCGGGCGAGGCCAACGTCCCGTTCTTTAGTATCTCCGGCTCGGAGTTCGCCGAGATGTTTGTCGGAGTCGGCGCGTCTCGCGTCCGCGACCTCTTTAAGAAGGCCAAGAGCAACGCTCCGAGTATTATCTTCATTGACGAAATTGATGCCGTCGCCCACAAGCGCGATGCTCGCGGTGGGGCTGGCCGTGAAGACGAGCAGACCTTAAACCAAATCCTCGTCGAAATGGACGGTTTTGAAAACGATTCTGGCGTTATCGTTATCGCCGCGACCAACCGCGTCGATATGCTCGACAAGGCGCTTTTGCGCCCGGGGCGTTTCGATCGCCATGTTAACGTCGCTCTCCCGGAGCGGAAGGACCGCCTCGAGATTTTGAAGGTCCATTTCAAAAACAAACCGGTCGCCTCCGATCTCGACCTCGACGCTCTCGCTAAAAAGACCGCCGGCTCCTCTGGCGCCGACCTCGCGAACATCGCCAACGAGGCTGCGATTGGTGCCGCCCGCGAGAACCGCGAGAAGATTACCAACGCCGATCTTACCGAGGCTTTCGAGCGCGTTGCTATCGGCCCGGAGCGAAAGTCGAAAGTTATGAACGATTACGAGCGAAAAGTTACCGCCTACCATGAAGCCGGCCACGCTATCGTCGGCCACGTCCTCCCCGATTCCGACCCGGTCCATAAAGTTACGATTATTCCTCGCGGCCAAACTGGCGGCGTTACTTGGTTCCTCCCGCCGGAAGACCGGAGTTACAAGAGTATCTACGAGCTTAAAGACGTCCTCGCCCGCGCGATGGGCGGGCGCGTCGCCGAGAAGATTATCTTCGGCGAAGATAGCGTTACGACCGGCGCCTCCTCCGACTTAAAACACGTCGCCGAGCTCTCCAAGAGCATGATAATCGAAGAAGGTATGGGTACCGAGACGAGAAATCTCGTCTTCCCGAGCGAAGAGGCCGGCTATTATACTATCTCTACCGGAAAGCCTTACTCCGAAAAGACCGCCGAGTTGATCGACAAGGAAATTAAGATTCTCTCCGACGAGGCCGCGAAGCGCGCGGAGGCCGTCTTAAAGGCTAACCTACCCGCCCTCGATCGCCTAGCTAGCGCCCTCCTCGAGAACGAGACTCTTGAAGAGAAAGACCTTGAGACTCTTCTAAAAGGTACGACTCTTCCGAAGGCCGCCGCTCTCCATTAAGATACGAAAAAGCCCGCTGCGAGGCG
>JAFUBU010000083.1 GCA_017460045.1 Candidatus Saccharimonadota bacterium | reverse complement strand
TACTTTCAAATATTTATCTTGGCCAGCTTGATATGTTTATTCGGCAAGAGCTAGGATATAGTAGCTACGGTCGGTACGTGGACGATTTTTTCTTGATTGTACCAGCTACGGAGCTTGCGAAGGCAAAAGATGATATTCGAATAATCGAGCGGTATCTTGCGGACGAGCTAGGGTTAGTTTTACATCCGAAAAAGCGGCACATCCAAGAGGTCCGGAAGGGGGTAGCGTTTCTAGGAATGGTGGTATATCCACATCATACCGTCCCGGGGAGGAGAATGAATAAAAATTTTCATCAAGCGATGAAAGAGACAGTAGAAGGGGTACGCGGGGTGACGTTCAAGTTGTACGCGTTGGAGGTATTGCTGGTGTTCTGTGTAGAGGACCAGAAGTTGCGATTGCTAGAGAGGCCGAGGACGGAATCTCTATCTCCCTTTTCCCTAGATAGGGTCCGCAACTAGGGGTCCAGCAGGAAAACCTCCGACGGTCAGCGTAACTACAAAAGAAGACTAAGCCGAAGAGGACGAAGGGAAGGTCGGCGGAAAGAGACGACTGGTTGATGGCTTTTCCCCTCGGGGAAGAGGCATACTATTGACCTAGCGAAGCGATAGGGCGTCTCTGATTTCCCAGAATTTGGTCCGGCGCGGAGTCGGCGAGGCTACTAGGGTAGCGAGTCGCTCGTTTCGCGGCGGTAGCCATCTCCTGAGAATATTATAGCGCATTTTTGGGCTTTGCGATTTATATCGGAAAATGACCCGAGGGGAGGGAGCCATTTTTAGAGTGGTACCGAATTACGCGGACCTTAACTTAAAACCTCGGCGGGAACGAATCCAGACCGAGGCGCTGTACTTTAATGATACTCCAATTAGACTAGAATGTCAATAGCCGTTTGCGACTTTGTATGCGTCAACTATTTCGTCATCTCTAAGCACTTGAGTGACATCGCACTCATCAACTAAAGCCCTAGTCAATCTTTCGCTAAAGCCAACATAAGTTACGTTTTTGCCAGCTTTCTTTGCACATAAGATTGCTGGTATTAAATCGGTATCGGAACTCACTAGAATGATTCTATCGACTTCGTCTCTCAACGCATTTTCAACAATACTAACGGCGATTCCAACATCTACGCCTTTTTCTTGATATTTATAATCTTTATTGCCACAGATTTTACAGATATCGCTATCGCGAATTTTTAGCTTTCCAGCTTCAATATAGGTAATATTTTGCTTGGTGAGACTGCTCCGTACACGGCGCAAGTTATCGGAAAACCTAATTGATTTATTCAAAATTTCTTGGCCAAGATCAGGGCGATGTTTAATCTTTACTACGCCAAAGAAACGAATTTCCAATTCCTCGTTCGGAAATAATTTTTCAAGCATCGGGCGAATGTCAAGCGCATAGAGGTCTTGTTTGTCTGTAATTAAACTGTATTTCACTAGAATTTCTGAGGCTTTGTAAAGGAAGTTTTGCCCGTCGATATAAACAATATTTCGCATAGTTTAATTATAGCACAATAATAGCCCCTTGGGGCTATTTGATGGAGGTAATTTCGAGCTCGGTGTATTTTTCGCGGTGGCCATTTTCCTTGTGGACACGCTTTTTAGAGTGGTACCGAATTACGCGGACCTTGTCGCCTTTGACGACGGACTCCTTAACCTTAGCCGAGACCTTGACTCCCTTGACCTCGGGCGTACCGACCGTAGTTTTGTCGCCGTCAATCACGAGAAGGGCAGGCAGCTCGAGCTCTTTAGTTCCTTCCGGGAGGAGGTCCACCCGTAGGGTCTCTTTCTCGGCGACGAGATATTGTTTTCCGCCGACGAGGATAACTGCTTTTTTCATAAAAATCCCTTATTATTAATTTAATTTATTTTAGCACAGTTCCCAAAAAATGTAAAGATGTGGTATAATGGTTATATTATGGCGACCGTGATTTGTGTTTCCAACCAAAAAGGAGGTGTCGGGAAGACGACGACTGCGGTTAATCTTGCGTACTATTTGGGGAAAGATAAATTTCGGACTCTACTAATTGATTTTGACCCGCAGGGGAATGCGACCTCGGGACTAGGGATAGAGAAAGAGCCGCTAGAGAAGACGATGACAGACGTCGCGATGGGACAGGCGGGGCTTTCGGAGGTCGTGGTCGAGACGAAGTATAAAGGATTATCGGTCGCGCCGACGTCGACGGACCTCGCGAATGCGGAGGTAGAGATGGCGGGGCTGGCGCAGAAATTTACCCAGCTCAAAAAAGCGATTCGAGCGGTCGCGGAGGAATATGACTATATTATTATCGATTGTCCCCCGAGTTTGTCGCTCTTAACCGTCAATGCGATGATTGCGGCGGACTATCTTTTACTTCCGGTCCAGACGGAATTTTATGCGCTCGAAGGAGTAGCGCAATTACTCGAGACGATGAAACTAGTCAAGAAAGCGGGAAATCCGAATTTGAAGCTTCTTGGAGTCGTCGCGACGATGTACGACAAGCGGACTTCGCTTTCGGCGCAGGTTATCGACGAGATAAAGAAGTATTTTAAGGAGCTAACTTTCGAGACGACAATACCGCGGAACGTTCGACTCGCGGAGGCGCCGAGCCACGGCGCGCCAATCGGAGGGTACGACGCGCTATCAAAAGGGGCGAGGGCGTACAAGGAGTTTGCGAAGGAAGTTGAAGAGCGGACGGGAAGGAGAGAAAAATAATGGCTAGAGGACTTGGGCGCGGATTTTCGAGCTTAATACCGACGGATTTAGTCGAGGAGGGATTCGACCCGACGGCGGAGGCGGACGCTCGGGTTTCTCAGCTAGTCGAGCTAGATATTGAAAAAATCGTACGAGACGAGAATCAGCCGAGGAAACATTTTGACGAGAGTGCGCTATCGGAGTTGGCGTTGTCGATTGAACGGAACGGGATTTTACAACCTCTTGTGGTCGTCCGGAAGGATGCTTCATCGCATCTGAGCCCTTCCGAACGACCACAGTATGTTATCGTCGCGGGGGAGCGGAGATGGCGGGCGGCGAAAATGGCAGGACTTCTAACCGTCCCGGCGATCGTAAGGACGCTCGACGACCAAAACCGCCTCGAGCTTTCGATTATCGAAAATGCGCAAAGGGAAGACTTAAATCCGATCGAGCTTGCGACGGCCTACGCGAAACTAAGGACGCAGTTTAATTTAACCGTAAAAGATATAGCGGCGCGGGTAGGGAAGAGCGAGTCGGCGGTAATGAATACGATGAGGTTGCTCAATCTCCCGGAGGAAGCGAAAAAGGCGATGGTCGAGCATGGGCTATCGGAGGGGGTAATGCGGCCGTTGATTACGGCGGAGCCGGGGGTAGTCGAGAAGGCGGTACCGCTCATTGTCTCGGAAGGCTGGAGCGCGCGGCGAGTCGAGCAGTATATCGCGGCGAATCGGAAGAAGAGCTCGGCGGTAGCGGTTAAGACGGATGCCCAGCTCAAGGAAGAAGCTAAGTTATCGGAAAAATACGGCGCGAAAGTTCGGGTTGCGGCGAGGTCAATAACATTTTCTTGCAAAGATGAAACGGAGTTAAAGGCTTTGTTGAGGCGGCTTACTGCGTAGTACTCTTCGCTTATTTTTTGCTGAGTTGTTGGCGGAGCTTTTGGCGAGCATGGGCGGTAAAGATTTTGTCGAACCAGGATTCCTTAGCGGTTTGCTTTTTTGAAGTCAAAATTTCGACGACGTCGCCATGTTCAAGTTTTTTGTTCAAGTTGCTCATCTTGCCGTTAATCTTGACGCCGGAGACGCGACCGCCGATTTCAGAATGAAGCCGATAGGCAAAATCTAGGGGTAAAGCTCCCTTTGGCAAATCAATAATATCGCCTTTAGGGGTGTAGACAAAAATTTTATCGGCGAACAAATTTAGTTTTAGTTTTTTAATGTCGACCTTTTTACCGGCGCGAAGCTTGGCCGCGGTATTTTGGAGCTCGGTAATCCAAAGTAGGGAAGTCGGGAGATGTTGGATTTTACCAGTACGATAATTTTCGGTCAATTTTTGCTCGTTGTAGTAGAAGCTAGCGGCGAGACCACGCTCGGCGTATTCGTGCATCTCTTGAGTCCGGATCTGGAACTCGATAATATGCTTATCCTTGGTAATAACGGTAGTATGAAGAGACTGGTAACCATTTTGTTTCGGGACGGCGATATAATCTTTAATGCGGCCGGACATCGGAGTATAAAGCGAATGGATAACTCCGAGAGCGAGGTAACAGTCGGTAATATCGCTCACGATAACGCGGAGCGCGGTCAAATCATAAATCTCGCCCATATTTTGATTGTGCTTCGCAAGCTTCTTGTGGAGAGAGTAGACGGATTTGACGCGACCGTTGATAGAGAACTTGATTTTTTCGCGACCGAGGGCTTCGGAAACTTCGGAACGAACTTTCTTGAGGGCGGTAGCGGCCGAACGATTGTATTCTTCGATAAGATTCTGCAGCTCGCGAAATCGCTTTGGGTCGACATAAGAGAAAGAAATATCGGCCATCTCGACGCGAAGGCGGCCCAT
>JAFUBU010000082.1 GCA_017460045.1 Candidatus Saccharimonadota bacterium | reverse complement strand
GGAGTCCAACCATTACAAACGTAATAAGTTGAACTCCCTTAAGGGTACTCGAGCTGGGTGATAAAACTCTAGTACCCTTAAGGTATTTCAAATTAGTTTGATTTGTATTGGTATGGTTTCCCATAGGCCTCCTTACTTTTTGCTTATTTTGGGGTATCAACACTAACACGTCTTTATACCTCTCTCTTATTATTGCCGGTAATTGTCTTGCTATGCTTCTTCGCAAATTGCCCAAGAAGCAAGAAGTCGCTTACCTCGCAAGTAAGCGACTAAACCCTCAGACCTGTAGACCAAAGCTCTCGGCCTCAATCTAGGACACTGGGCGACCGCCTACTTGCATAACGACCAAGCTATGCAAAGAGGGCCGTCGATCCGCCTTCGGCAGGATCTGAGCGGTCTAGGCGGCCGCCCACTATCTCCGAAATAGCGGTAACTATTTTTATATAAAAGTGCAATCTTTTCCCTCTTCTTTCAAAGGCATAGCTTGGTCTTATGTTTTTATTCTATCACAATCTAGCGACTTTGAGAAGTAGTTTTATTTACAACGTATAGCGAAGTATCTCCCACCCCAGGCAATACTACCAAGGGGAGGGGGAAAGGGAGCGGAGGTACTTTTTTGCTTCGGCGACAAGGTAGAGAGAGCCGAGGACGACGAGGCCTCTCGAGGTCTCGTTCGCGAGGGCGAGGGCGGTTTCGAGAGCGATTTGATAATCTTCAATCAAAGTCGTCTTGAGGCTCGTCTGCCGAAAGGCCTGCTCGGCGCGCGGGAGGTCGGGCTTTTTGAAGTCGCCGGGCTTGGTTAAAATCACTTCGGAGAAAGCGCCGTCGAGGGCTCGGCTCATTTCTTCAACTTGCTTGCCACGAGCGCAGGCGAAGAGAAGAAGGGGCGGCTCGTCGAGAGCAAAGTCGGTCAAGCAAGAGTCGTAAGTCCGCTCCTTCGCGAGGAGATCGCGATAGGTCGCGAGGGTCGCGACGGAACCCTTGATACTGCCTTCGGTATGAGCGCCGTCAAGAACGAGATATGGAATTTTTGGAAAATCAAACAACTCGGCGTTCGTCAAGATTTCGAAGCGGCCGGGGAGGGAGGCGCGCTCAAGGCCGCTTTTGACGGCTTCATCGGAGATTGTCGGGAGAGCGAGCCTAGCGGCGGTCGCGGTGGCGAGAGCATTTTTAGCCTGGAAGTCGCCAACGAGTCTTAAGTCGACATCGAGCGCGTCGACGTGCATCTTTAGACGTTTTTCGTCATCGAGAAAATAGCCGGTCTTGAGCTCATCCGGCAAAAAGACGAGCTCGCCAGCGCGTTTTTCCTGGGCGACTTTACGGAAGACGTCTTTAACGGTCTTGGACTTTTGCGGGCCAACGACGACGGGGACGCCCGGCTTAATAATCCCGGCTTTTTCGGCGGCGATTTTTTCGAGAGTATCGCCTAAAATTTCGGTATGCTCGAGCTCGATAGTACTAATAATCGCTACTTTCGGGTCAACAACGTTGGTCGCATCAAGTCGCCCGCCGAGTCCGACTTCGTAGACAGCGTAGTCGCATTTTGCCTCGCGAAAAACCAGGAAGGCGTAGAGCGTAACTAACTCGAAGTAGGTCAAGCGGGTATGGGGATTTTCCCGGCGGAACTTTTCGGCGCCGACCTTTAGCTCGTCGAAGGCCGCGCGATAAACCGCTTCCGAGAAGGGGCCGTCGACCTCGGAGATACGATCGGTAAAATGGGTCAAAGCGGGAGAGCGATAGAGGCCGACCGTCTTCTTCCCGCTCGCTTTGAGAATCGAGCCAGAGAAAGTCGTAATCGAGCCCTTCCCTTTTGAGCCGGCGACATGGAAGCAAGGGCAGGCACGCTCGGGACGGCCGAAAATTTCGCAGAGACGCTCGAGTTTGTCGAGGCGAAAATCAGTCCGGACGGGCTGGATACGTTCAAAATTAGTAAATTGGTCAAAAAATTCGGTCGCAAACTCTAAATCCATATCTTCATTATACCATAGGTAGCCAGTCGTCGAAATCGAAATTCGGTCCAGAGACAGAGGCGACGGCGAGGACCGGGGCGGGGAGCGAATCCGGAGCGCGGCCGAGACGCTTACTCAGATATTTTAAGAAAGATTCGGCGGCATAGGACATCTGAATCCGCTTTTTGCGGTCAATAGCCTCGAGCGGAGTACCGCGGAAAGGGTCTTTGCGGTATTTTACTTCGGTAAAATAAATCCGGTCGCTCGTCGCGGAAATAAGGTCGATTTCATAGAAACGGGTCTTAAAATTATGAGCGAGAATCTTGTGGCCACGTCCCCGAAGATATTCAGCGACGATCTCTTCGGCGGTCTGGCCGACTTTGGTGGTATTTTTCTTGTCGACGCGAGCTTTTTCCTCTAAATTTAGGAGCTTGGCGACCGGCTTGACCGAAGTCCGATGCTCCGGGCAAGGGCCGAAAACCTCGAGCGCCTTTTGGTGGGCGGCCGTACCATAGCCGACGTGTCTTTCGAAGCCATAATTAGGATAATCTTTGGCGATTTTAACCATATAATTATCTCGCGCGACCTTGGCAATAATCGAAGCGGCGGAAACTTCTTTGATTAGGAGGTCGGCTTTCTTTAAGACGCTAACTCGGTCTTCGAGGGGAGTACCACGCAGAAAATTAACTGTGCCATCAATAATAATTTCGTCGACCGGAAAGTCGTCCGGGAAGGCGAGATTTTTATTGCCGCCGATATAGCCGCTGGCATTTTCGACGCTGGCGTTTTTAAGACAGTCGGCGACAGCGCGCTTAGCGGCGACGCGGAGCGCGGTCGCAAGGCCGAGCTCGTCAATTTCAGCGGCAGGGACCCAACCAAGACCGGTCGCGAAAGCGCGCTGGTCGATTTCCTCGGCGAGGACCTCGCGGCTACGCTTCGTCAAGCGCTTGGAGTCGGTCAAGTCGCGCCAAGAGTCGTCGGTCGGGGTAGCTGCTAGAAAATCCCCGGCCTCAAGCGCTAAATCTTTCTTGGTCTTGGGAGTTTTAAGAATAACAGCACCAATGACAAGTGGCCCCGCCCAAGGGCCACGTCCAACTTCGTCAATTCCAAGGAGCGCCATCTAAGCTTCGGCCGGTTCCTTAGTCTCGGCTTTCGGAGCTTCTTTCGGCTCTTCGGTTTTAACCGCTTCTTCGGCCTCGGCTACCGGCTCTTCTTCAACGGCAACGTCATTAACCGCGGCGCGGTCAAAATCTTTCGCGGCGAGACGAGCAGATTTACCGGAACGCTCGCGTAGGTAGGAAAGATTATTTCGGCGGACTTTAGAGCGCTTAACGATCTCAATCTTCTCAATCAGCGGACTATGAATCAGGAAAGACTTCTCGACGCCGACGCCGCTCGCAATCTTGCGGACGGTAATCCGAGCGGTATGAGACTCTTTACGATCAGTACGAATCACGACGCCCTCGAATACCTGTAGACGGAACTTTTCGCCTTCCTTGATTTTTTGGGTGACTTTAACGGTATCACCGGAGCGGACATCAACAACAGCTTTCTTCTTCTGCTCTTCACCGATTTTTTGTAAGATAGAAAAACTCATAATTAACCTTTTATTACACTTGCTAATTATTTTACCATATATTCTCTAAAAATGGAAGGGGTCTAGGGGAAGTTTTTGAAAGTTTGTAAAAATTATCACATATATGTTATAATCTAAATATAAGCATAATCAAAGGAAACAAAAATGGCAAGAAATGATATAAAAACCGTAGGGAAAGTTTGGCGAATATGGCTCGCGATAGCGATTCCGCTCGGGGGCGGGCTTTTAGTTTCGCTCTTTACACGCGATGCGATGGGGCAGTTTAACTCGCTCGAAAAACCGTTTCTTGCTCCGCCGGATTGGCTATTCCCGGTCGCCTGGACGATTCTTTATATCTTGATGGGGCTAGCGAGCTACTATATTTGGCATGAAGGCCATCTCGGGAAAAAGAAGCAGAAAGTCATGGCGAAGACGGCGCTTTGGTTCTACGGAATACAACTCGTATTTAACTTCGCTTGGACGATTGTATTCTTTAATCTCGGCTGGTACTGGGCGGCGTTTGTTTTGCTCCTCGTAATGTGGATGCTCGAAATCGCGCTGGTAATTTTGGCCGGAAAAATGTCGAAGGCGGCGCTTTGGTGTTTAATTCCCTATCTGCTCTGGACGACCTTCGCTGGCTATCTCAATCTAATGATTGCGATTTTGAATTAACTTCGAAGCCCGCCT
>JAFUBU010000081.1 GCA_017460045.1 Candidatus Saccharimonadota bacterium | reverse complement strand
TATATATTGTATATCAAATTGTTATCAAATGCAATACAGGAGGCTAGTTTTTAGTATAGTTGGCGATGCCTTCGGCGATTTTTTCGGGGGTAACATGGAGAGCGTCGGCGATAGCCGTCGCGGCGGCCATATACGAAACAATCGGCTCGCCGGTCAGGAAAGAAGCGACGGTAAATCTCGTCGTACCAATCGCGAGCTCGGCCTCGACGCCTTTTTTGTAGAGAGTCGAATTTTCAATCTGGATATTCGAGAATCGGTCGCGGCCGTAGGTCAAAGTCCCCTTTTGGCCGGCGAAAGATTGGAGCTCGGGATAGTGTTTGTCGTCGCGGTTTAAGATAACGTAGTCCGGCTCCATGTTGAAAAGAGTAGCACCGGCTTCGACGTATTCTTCCGCCGGGACTTCGGAAATCGAGGCGTCCATGTAGTTGGTAATGGCCGCGACGTGGACCGGGAGGCCGTAGAAAACGTCCGACTCGAGCGCTTCCGCCGGCGCGGTCACGACGACATAATTTGCCCCGGCTTTCCAGGCTTTCGATAAGAATTTATGAAGAGTAGCAACCTTGATATTTGACTCGGACGCCATAATCGCGACCGGCTGGCCCGCGGCGCGGAGAATTTCATGGACGAAATGCGCAACTTCGACTTTCCCGGCCGTACCGGTAATCGCGACGAGCTTCATGTCCTTTAGAGGGTGGCCATGATAAGCGTCCAAAAACTTCGCCCGGAGCTTTGTAACGCGGTTTTTGTTCGATTTTTTGCGACTTTTCTTGTTGGTTTCTTTGGAGGAGTTAACAGAGGTAGAATCCCGCTCCTCGAGGTCTTTAGGTTGCAAATTACTCTTTTCCATAATTTTACTATACCATATTTTTGAAAAATATGATAGAATGTAAATGTTACCACTTCGGTAATGAACGTTTAATTTCTAGGTGGATTGTCGTCCGAAATCTCAACCGGACTATCTGTCCGAAGATTTTGGCGATATCCACACCAAGAATTAAATGAAATATGGTATGCACTCGTAGCTCAGTTGGATAGAGCGTTGGCTTGCGGAGCCAAAGGTCGCACGTTCGAATCGTGTCGAGTGTACCACTTTTTTGTTCCAGATAGCCAACTCTATATCTGGAACGTGCGTAGCGTCCCAAGGGGCTATCGCACGTTCGAATCCTACCGGGCATACCATGATTCATCATTACATGGATATAAGCTTATAAGGGCTTATTTTTTATAGTTTGTTGGAGCGAGGTTGGCGAGGGACAAAAATAGGGCAGGGAGGTCCCTGCCCGGAGGCGTTAGAGGTTTTCGAAGAGCTCGCGGACCATTTCGATGTATTCGGCTTCGTCTTCTTTGAAAACGCCGGCTTCTTCGGCGCGTTTGAGGGAAGCTCGGAAATCCGCTCTAGCCTTTGGGGCGAAGCGTAGGAAATCGTTGCCGAAACGTTCGTCGAAATTTTGGAGAGCTTCCTTTTGCCAATCTTTGCAAAAGGCATTCCATCTTTTGCCGTGAAGAGCTATCTCCCAACAGGGCTCTTGCGTAATGCACTCGAGAAGTTTTCTTCGGTAAAGACGTTTGACGCGCTTGCCGGTTTTGCCGTGTACCGAGTAATAACAATAAGCGACGGCGATTTGGTCGTGCGAAGTATATAGCCAGATATCTGTAAAACACTCTAACACGAGGCTTTTTAACTCATTGGCGATTGGCTCGGGGAAGTCGGGGTCCAAAACTGTCTTGACGATTTCGGTAGCGGAAACAAGCCGGCGCCAAGTTGATTTGCTATTTTCCTTGACAAGCTCAAGGAGCTCCTCGGGAGTTACCTGACGACGGTTATCTTTCCAGTCGACAAACCAAACTTTCCCATCTTGCATGGTTCTCACCTCCTTAAGGTACTACTGATTTGGGTTGGCCCCAAGATTAAAGTATCGAGTTTATTATACCAATCTAATAGGGGCTTGGCAAGGGGTTGGTAAGAGGGAGAAGATTTGGTATAATAGGGGCATGGATAATGAAACTTTTACGCCGGCCAACCAAGATATCAGTACGATTTTTTTGATGTCGGCGATTTACGTAGTACCAAATTATCAGAGGCAGTATAGCTGGGGAGATGAGCAGCTAAACGACCTCTGGGACGATTTAACGAAAGCGTTTTTAGACGATCCGGAAAAGGAATATTTCCTCGGGTCGATTGTAGTCGTAGACAATAAGCGAGGACGCCACGAGCTAGTAGACGGGCAACAGAGATTGACGACTTTGATGATTATGCTAAATGTTCTGTATCGGACTTTTCCGGGGCTAAATCAAGAGTCTTCCGAAATTCAATCGGCAGACAACGAGGCGATACGAGAGCTAATTTATCATAAAAAGAGCCAATATAGATTACGGCTACAGGTGAGGCCGCATTACGATACGATTTTTAATACGGAGATAATGAACCGAGAGCGGTTTGATAATATCGAGGCCGTAACGAAGGCAGAGATGAAGAAGAACGACCCGACCTATAAGTTTCGGAATACGGCGAAGTTTTTCTACGATAAATTTATGGAGTTTCGGGAGCAGAAGGGCGAAGAGGAACTTGGGAAATTCGTCAATTATATCTTGTATAAAGTAGATGTAATTAAAATCAGATGTACAAATAAGGCCTTTGCGATTAGGATGTTTTTGATTTTGAACGATAGGGGGTTGGACCTATCGGCGGCGGATATTATCAAGTCGTATATTTTAGATAAGTGCTTCGAGATAGACGAGGAGGAAAGCGGGGCGCTCGGGAGTAAATTCGACCAGAACTGGCAGCGTATCGAGGGGATTTGTAATGACTGCGAACTTAAGATGGACGATTATCTGACGCTCTATGAATACTACAAGCTCAAGAGCAACCCGAAGCGACAGATTACGGACGAGCTCGAGGAAATAATTAAGTATTCTGATGTAAATATTACAATAGACGAGCTATATAATTTCGCGAAGAGCCTCGAAAAAGTATATCAAGATACCTCGCCGGCGGCGTATAGCCTGAGATATATACCATGGCAGATTTATACGCTTTCGGCGATGACGACGGCGTATATGGTCGGGTACGAGGAGATTGAGGAGCTGTTTAGGGAGCTAAGGCGATTCTTTTATATTTCGTGGGTTTCGGGGAAGACCTTGAGTGGTATAAAGCAGACCTCGTTTAATTTGATTGGGGATATCGAAGAGAAGAAGCCGCTTGAGAAGATTCGGGGAGAGATTGATGAGTTTATTAGAGAGAACCATTTAGTACGGGAGGTTTTCGAGTCGTTAAGGGACGATGTATTCGGGGAGAAGTTTTTCAAGCCGTTGATGCTGTCGATTGAATACGAAATGAGGGAGAAAATCGAGACGGCGTTTTATCCGCTGGATAGGAATATTCATATGGATCATATCATCGCGAGAGAATTTGATAAGAAAGCGGAAGAGTGGCCGGGACTTACGAAGGAAGTAATGGAGCCGTATTTGAACAAACTCGGGAACATGGCGCTACTATTTTGGCAGAAGAACGAAGAGGCTTTGAACTTTGGGCTTGAGCGGAAGATGCCAATTTATAGGGGAGAGGACGAGGCTAGTTCGGGGACGCAATCGTTCGCGACGACGCGAGAAGTAATAGACTGGTACAACAGAGAGTTTGAAGAGGGGGTACGGCGGGTTCGAGCGGGGGAGATTTCGGCGAATGAATTTGCTACCCGGGCGATGGAGAGGCGACGGAAGTATTTGATAGAAAAAATTAAGAAGTTGCTAGAGATAGAGGAGCCAAAGGACGATTCGGGTTTACAGGCTTAGAGTTTTGTGGTATAATTTGAGGAATTTAGTTCCTTAAAATTAATTTCATTGAAGGGAGGGTGTAGATATGAAATTTTATGATTTATTGATCGTCGAGAAGGGGCGAATTGACGTCTCGAAATATTTCCGACCGGGGGACAAGTTAGTTTTCTTGTTGGACAGAGAGGAAGAGATGTTCGAGGCGAAGCTCTTGACGGATTTGGCCGCTGAGCCGGAATGGGAAAAAGTAGGGGAAGTCTCAACGGTAGGGTCTAAAGGGACGGTAGGAATCCCCCATTGGGTAATACAGGCGACCCAGACGATGCTGTTCTTCGAAATGGTAGAAGAACAGGCAGAAGCATTTTTAGTGGCGCCGATTTACTCTCAAAGTTTAGGACGAGTAACGTCGGTCTATCTTTGCCCGGTAGACGGAGTAAAAGATAGCAAAAAGCCGAAGGCGAAGAAGCCAACAGAGGCTAAGGAACTTCCGGTAGTGATGGACTTATCAAGAAGGATGCTCAAGAGCGCTTTCGGAGACGACTTCGATACGAACATCGGAACTCCGAAGGAAGTTCGAGACCCGTTGGCAGATTTAACGGACGATCTTTAAGGGGGGTGATTTTATTAGGGCGCTACTAGAGCGCCCTTGTTTTTATTGGATAAGGTCGCGCTCCTTTTTGAGGCGATCGATAAGGGACTCTTTTTCTTTGATAGCGTCTTCGGTTTCCTTGACGAGATGTTTTGGGGCTTTGTCGACGTAGTTTGGATTCATCATGCGGGCGTTTAGGGCGTTTAGTTCTCTCCCGACGGCGAGGATGCGCTCGTCGAGGGCGTCGGAATATTCTTTGACGGTCTTTTCGTCGACGTCGAGGTAGAGCTCGCGGTTTGCAAGGGCGATTCTAATTCCCTTCGGAGTACCGTCCGAGGGGGAGACGCTGGGCGCGCCGGTCAGCTTTTGGACGAGGACCTGGTTGTCGTCAACGAGGCTATCGTCGCCGAAGAGGAGAGGGTATTTTTTGTTCCCAGGAATATCTTGGTAGGTACGGCGGACTTCGGAGACGACTTCTCTTAGACGGTCGAAGTTTTCGGCGGAGATGGGGTCGTATTCGAGGGGGGTCGGCCAAGATTGGTCGATGAGCATACCGTCGGTCCAAGAGAGGTTTTGCCAGATGGCTTCGGTCACGAAAGGCGCGAAAGGATGGAGTAATTTTAAGATGTCTTCGAGAGTACGCTTTAAGAGCGGGAGGTTTTTGTACATCTTTTGGCTCTCGAGGAACCAATCGGCGTATTTGTCCCAAATTAGAGAGTGGAGCGTCTCGACGGCTTCGGCAAAGCGGTAGCCTTGCATTTCGGCCATCAAGTCTTCCCTTGCGCTAGTAATTTCACGACAAATCCAGTCTTCGCCCATGGAGTTGGTAGAGACGTTTGGTTGGGCGGGCGAAGTAAACACTTTTTTCGCAGCCCCAGTCTCTCTCGAAAATGTCATACGCTGGACCGCCGGCGGAACCGCCCTTCGGGCGAACCCGTCGGGGTCGTCAGGAATATACATTTTCTCGTTCGCAGGTAAAATGTCTGCGAAAAAAGGTTTACCTTCGCCCGCTTCATTGTTCGTATCTATCAACTCCTGAACGAAGCGGCTGATGTTCCAGAGTTTGTTGCAGAGGTTTCGACCGGTTTTGACGGAGTCTTCGGAGAAGGCTTGGTTTAGGCCGGCGGAGCGGCCGCGAAGAATACCGAGGCGGAAAGCGTCGGAGCCGTATTTTTCGACGAGCTCGAGAGGGTTTAAGACGTTGCCCTTAGACTTGCTCATCTTTTGGCCATGGCTGTCGAGGACGAGGCCATGAAGGTAAACTTCTTTGAAGGGGACGGAGCCGGTAACGTAGATACCCATCATAATCATCCGGGCGACCCAAGCAAAGAGGATATCGGCGCCGGTCTCCATGACGTTGAGCGGGTAGAACGGGCTTTCTTCCCCTTCTGCCCAGTTGGTACAGACGATGGGCCAATGGGAGCTAGAGAACCAGGTATCGAAAGTATCTTCATCGCGATAATAAGTCACGCCGTCTTTCTCTAGAGTTTGGTTTTCGACGTGAGTATCGAAAATCCATTCGGGGAGATTTTTATCGGTATTCTCGGGGTCTTTTCTAAACATCGGAATTGGGATACCCCAGGGGATTTGGCGGGAGATATTCCAATCTTTGAGTCCCTCGAGGTAGTTGATAAGGACTTTGCCCTTGTTTTCGGGGTAGAATTTAATCTCGCCCTTTTTAAGATGGCGAATAGCGGCCTTGGCGAGAGTCTCGACGTCGATAAACCACTGTTCCTTGAGAGTTGGCTCGATAACGGTATCGCATTTGTAACAATGAGCGACGCTATGAAGAATCCTCTTTTCGTCCCGGAGGAGGCCTTGGTCTTTAAGGTCTTTTAAGACCTGTTTGCGACATTCTTCAGTAGTAAGTCCGAGGTATTTTTCAGGGACGTTTTGCATCTTGCCCTGGTCGTCGATAACGCGGATACGCTCGAGGTCATGGCGATTGCCGACTTCGAAGTCATCGTAATCGTGGGCCGGGGTAATTTTTACGGCGCCAGTGCCGTAAGTCGGGTCGGCGTGTTCGTCGGCGACAATAGGAATTTCGCGACCGGAGAGAGGGAGCTTTACGGTCTGGCCAACGAGATCGGCGTAGCGCGCGTCGTTAGGGTTGACGGCGACAGCGGAGTCGCCAAAGAGGGTCTCGGGGCGAGTAGTACTGACGATAATTTCTTCTTCGCCATGAGCAAGAGGATAGGCGATGTCCCAAAGGAAACCTTTTTCGTCTTTGTGTTCGACTTCGATATCGGCGAAAGCGGTCTGATGTTTAGGGCAGTAGTTGACGAGTTTTTCGCCTCGGTAAATTAGGCCGTCTTGCCACATTTTTTCGAAGGTTTCGTAAACGCGTTTTACGACTTTGTCGTCGAGGGTAAAAGTAAGATCGTCCCAGGCGCAAGAGGCGCCAAGCGCGCGGAGCTGGAGTTCCATATTCCCTCTTTGCTCGGCGACGAAATCCCAGACGTTTTTGTAGAGCTCGTCGCGAGTATATTCAAAGCGAGTATGGCCGGTTTTTTCGAGACTGCGTTCGTAGACGACCCAAGTCTCAAAGCCGGCGTGGTCGGCGCCAGGAATATACCAGGTCTCGTCTTGGAGCAGGCGATGATAGCGGATAAGGGAGTCTTCGAGGGCGATAGTTAAACCATGGCCGATATGGAGATTGCCATTGGCGTTGGGCGGAGGCATAACGATTGAGTAGGTGTGGTCCACTGGATTTATATGCTCTTCTGAGGCATTCTCGGCCGCTTTTCGGGCGTTTTTAGCTCGAGACTTGGTAGTTTTCGGTTGGAAGGCTTTTTCGGCCTCCCAGGCGGCATAAATATCGCTTTCGTATTCCCCCGGTTCGTAGGCTGATGCAAATTTCATAAAAACTCCGCTATTATTTGTTTTATTATATCATAGATAAGAAAAAAGCCCGAATTATCGGGCCTTTAACTGAAATTCCTCCAACGCTTTTAGGGCGTTTTCTAATTGGACAAAGATATTGTCACGCATTATACCACCTCCTTTTTAAGGCGTGAACTGATTAGATCGATTTCGGCGATGAGGGCGGCTTTTAGGTTGTAATATTCTTCCTCGGCCTTCTTCAGGAAGGTGTTGCTAACGATTCGCAAAGAGAAAGAAACAACAGATAAAAATCCGCCACAGATAAGCACAATAATCAAGCCTTCTAAACTAGGGGAAGCGATAAAATATCTTCCGATAAGTAGAGTAAGAGTAGCGAGAATAGCCGCGGCAATTAAGGTAGGGACAAGGTTGGCGTAGAAAATCCTATTAGCAAGGCGCTCAAGGCCTACTTCCCTATTGATTTGCATGTACTCTAAGGCTTGTTTGCGTTCCTCTAAGGCTTGCTTTAATTGTTCTCTTGATAACTCGTCCAAGTTGCTAAGGTGCGGTTGCATATTTTCCCCTCCTTTCTGCAAGTTGGGACTATTGTACAATAATTTCTCCATTTTGTAAAGGAATTCTTATGAAATTATTTGTACAAAAATAAAAATTCCCAACTTTTTATTTACAAAAAGTCTATTTCATTATATTTAACTTTCTCAATACCGATTTTTATTTTACTCTACTCCCAATTATCCTGGGTTTTCTCGCATTTCGGATAATTGTTATGTTTATTATAGTATGGGCGGGGGTATCAAGTCAAGTGGTTTCTAAGAAAAAGGGAAGAAAAGGTTTATGATTTTCCACGTCGGTGGAAAGATGTATGGTAAAATAGGGGTATGGCGTATATCCGAAAATTTAAGACTTCGAGCGGGGCGACGGCGGTACAGGTCGTCTATAAAAAGGGAAGGGAAGTTCAAAAAATTGCTCATATCGGATCGGCGAACTCGGAGGCAAGCTTAGAAAAGTTGCTCGAGAAGGCGCAAGCGGTAATAGACGAGGGAAAAGTCTCGCTGTTCGATTTGTCAAAATACGGGAAAGCGTAAGGCTATCTTTTAAGCTTGCGGAGAAAGCGGTTGAATCTGCGGAGGATTTTGTAGAGGCGGTATTTTAGAGGTTTTTCGACAAGGTCGTAAGTCCCGGCGTAATCGCGCTCCTCGCCGCCAAAAGATTTTTTGAATTTGGTAAAGCCGGCCCAAGGATGAGTCTTGTCGGCGTTTTCGGGGGCGATACCCCAAAAATCGAAAAATTTTAGGTTTTTCGACTTGGCGTCTTTGATGGACTCGGCGAGGATAGCTAGAGTCGCAGGGAGTTTTTTGTAGGCCGGGTCGGCGGCGGATTGCATATAGTAGCGAGTCGTATCGTCGTCAAAGAAAAGGGAAGCGGCGACGGGGATTTTTTTGGCGGATTTTTGGGCAGGGTCGGCGTAGAAGGCAAAATAGAGGGTAGAGAAAGGCTGTTCTACCTCGGCTTTCAAGGTCTTTTTTTCGATCGGGCTGAAGCGATTTTGTTTTGCGACGGTTTCGAGGAGAGAATAGAAAAAATCGAGGTTTTTGCGGGTTTTTTCGACGATTTTAACCTCGAGGCCTTTCTTGGGGTAATTTTTGGCAAGATTTCGGGTATTTTGTTTCATGTTTTTGTAGAGGTCGTTTAGGTCCGGCTCGAGGTCTAAAATCCAGGTTTCTTTCGGGCTTAAATCTTTGGACTTTTTAGCGGTTTTCAGCCAGTAGGAAGCGATTTCGGCGTTTTGCGGCTCGATTCTGGTAAATATTACGCGCTCGCGCTTTATGAGGGCTTGTAGGGCCTCGTAGGCGGGTTTAGCGGCGGATTTTTGGCGGAGATATGGGCCGTAGGGTAGGTAAAAGTAGGGTCCGGCGGGAGTTGACTTTTTGAGAACGAGCATCTGGTAGTTGGTTTCTCGGGGGGCGATGGTATCGGAGTTGTTAGATAGGAAAAAAGTGGTCTGATTCAAATCTTGTTGTAATTTTTGCCACGCTTCGGTTTGTTGAAGCGGGAGTTTCGGACCTTCGTGCATAGAAAAATTATAACACAAGAGGGTGGGGAATTGTAGGGGAGATTTCCACAGGGGCGAGAAAGATTTCCACAGGTTTTCCACAGGGGATTTCGGGCGGTGGAAAAGACTTTGATGAGGTTGGATTTTGGAAGAGGAGGGGTTATAATATGTCGTAAGATGAATAGATTTGAATTGGAGTTGCGGCAGAGGCTAGAAGATTGGCGGGATGAGGCGTACGGGGACTTTATTTTCCGAGGAGTACCGGGTATGAAGCGAGAGCAGATTTTGGGAGTCCGAGTACCAGAAATTCGCGCTGCGCTTTGGGAAACACTTATGCTGGTATTTGATAGTGAAATGTTGCGGAAAGGATTGACGCTTTCGGGGGAAGGTGTTTTGGATGAAGGTTTATATCATGAGATGAATATTTTCTTGAATAATTTGCCGCATTTTTATCGAGAGTACGATCATGCGAACGTAGCGATTATTAACCGGATGAATAATTTCGAAGAATGCATCGAGCTCTTGAACAAGTTTTTGCCGCATGTGAATAACTGGGAGATTTGCGACGCGATAAATCCGAAGGTATTTAGGAAGCATCCGAAGGAGGTTTGGCAACTTTGTGAGGGTTGGTTGGGGAGTTTAAAGCCGTTTCAACAGAGGTTTGGAATTGTGACGGCGATGCGATATTTCTTGGACGACGAACGCTTTTTTGAAGAGCAGTTTGATTGGATAGAAATGGTAGCGCATCAGGCAGATACAGTGATTGATATCCGGGATAATTGGAAGAAAATGGGTTGGGATTGGGAAACGTGGTGGACAGATGATGAGGCGTATTATGTTCGAATGGCGATAGCGTGGTATTTGGCGACGGCGTTGGCGAAACAATGGGAGGCGGCGCTTTCGGTCTTGACTGAGGAGAGGTTGCCGACTCTGGTACATAATAGGGCAATTCAAAAGGCGCTAGAGAGTCGGAGGATTTCTCAAGAGCAGAAAGAACTACTTAGAGAGCTTAAGAGATAAGATTTAAGCGGAGGGTTTCGGGGCGAGGTCTTTTTTCTTGATTTTTCGGGTCAGAAGGAGGAAGGCCATAAAGGCGTAGATGTAGCCGGTCTCAAGAATGAGGACGCGGTCCCAGATAAGCGGAAGTTTAGTACTATAAGCGAAGAGATAGACGAGGCCGTAGATAATGAAGAAGACGGAGACCTTGGTCGTAGCGGCGGGGAGGGAGGGGCTAGATTTGGTCTGAAAGAGTTTGAATTTTTGGAGGAACTTAAGATGGTTAGGGTGGCTCAGGCGGAGAGTTTCAAACGCCATGGCGAACATAGAGATGAACATTAAGCGAGCGGAGAATTCGTGGAGATTGACGATGACAGTCCTAGCGTCGCCGGACATGAAGGAGTTGTGGGGGAAGATGCTGAGGAGGGCGAAACCGAGGACTTGGAGGAGGCCGAAGATGAGCCAGAGAGGGGAGCGGGAGTTTTTGAGGGAGAAGTAGTAGCGGAGCATGATGATAATGATCGCAAGGTTGAAGATGGCGAAGAGGATAGAGGTCCAGAGCTCGAGGCCGACATAGCGGGAGATGGTCAAGGTGAGGTTGCCGGCGTAGCCGTTTGCGAGCCAATAGTAGCCGAGGATGACGAGCTGGGAAAGGGCGAAGAGGGCCGGGGTCAAGCCGAGGGCAAGAGCGGGGGATTTAAGAAGAGATTTGAGTTTTTTCATAAGGTAAGTATAACACATATCTGACAAGTATAATAGCTAATTCCCAAACGCTGCTCGCCGCCTGCTACCGCCGAAAAATTACAACATTTAGCCTATTCTCAGTCCTCCCAAAAAGGACGGTCGTCCTTCGAATAGGTAAATGTTGTAATTTTTGCGGGGCGAGCGACGCATTGTTTGGGAATTAGCTATTATACTTGTCAGAAGGTCTTTTGCTTAAAGGAAAACGACCCCAAAGGGGTCGCTTAGTACCAATACATGGGAGTGTTGTAGGAATGTTCCCATGTCTTAACATGTCCCCCTATTATTTCGCCGTAGATAATCTTCGGCTCGGAGACGTCTTTTAAGGCAATCTTGAGGATTTTTTCTTCTGTCGCTTCACCAACTCTAGAGTATTCTGTCATAGGCAGAAAATCTAAAACAAGGTGAGCGGGAAATCCGCAGGCATCAACGAGGAAATCGAGCCGATTTTTTGCCGAAGCTCGATAGTTTTCCTTACTGATGAGTTTTGCCCTGACGAAGTCGTGTCCAGATAATGACATGACGTCTTCTAACTTCGAAACATCTTTCCAGCTAATGTCGTACTCTTCGTGTACGATCTCACTCGTTTCGCGAGCTTCGAAGCCATTACCTACGATTTTAATATTGATGCTTTCGGAGGGGATAAGGGCTATTCGAAAGCCGGCTTCGAAAGCATATCTCGGGATTCTGTCTAAATTTGTCATAGGTACCTCCTTTATGAAAAAGGTGGACATTTTAAAGTACGCCACCCGTTGTTTGATGGGTATGATTATATCATTTTTAACTTTGTTTGTCAATTTTTTATTTCATGAAAAATTGTAGCGTCCCAAGGGGCTATAAGCCTTCGGCTTTCCGCGTCCCAAGGGGCGGTCAATGGCGGAGCGGGGGGCGAGGGAAACGGAGTAGGGGTCGGTCGGGTGGACACCGGATTCGATTTCGTAAAATGCCGCGGCTGCGACCATGGCGCCGTTGTCGCCAGACAAAGATTTATCTGGCAAAAACACAGTGCGGCTCTTTTCTCTAAGCAGATCATTAGCACTGACGCCGCCGGCGAGGCAGATGGATTTGGTGTCGGGGTATCTTTCGAGGGCTTTTTTGAGGTTTTCGATGAGGATGTCGGTAGCGGTGTTTTCGAAAGAGGCGGCGAAGTCGGCTACTTGTTCTTTAGTCAAAAGATTTTTGAGCTCGTAAGAGGGGAAAGAGATGGATTTTCCGACGGCTTTTTGGACTTCTCTGAGGACGGCGGTCTTGAGGCCAGAAAAGGAGAAGTCGAGGTCGCTGTAGCTGTGGTCGGAGCGATTGGGGGAGGTGAGCTTTGGATGGGGGAAATGGTACCTTTTAGGGTCACCATTTTTGGCGGCTTGAGAGATAGAGGGACCGCCAGGGTAGGGAAGGCCGAGGATTTTGGCAACTTTGTCGAAGCATTCGCCGACGGCGTCGTCGCGGGTTGTGCCGATAATTTCGAAGTGGTTGTGAGCGGTCATACGGATAATTTGGGTGTGGCCACCGGAAACGACGAGTGCGAGGAGGGGAAACTCGGGGGTTTGATCACCAAGCCAATTGGTGTAGATATGGGATTTTAGATGGTGGACGGGGTAGAGAGGCTTGTCGTGGAGGATGGCGAGAGTGCGGGCGGTGAGGGTGCCGATTAAGAGGGAACCGAGGAGGCCAGGGGTGTGAGTGACGGCAATACTGTCGATTTCAGTCCAAGTGAGATTGGCGTCCTTCAAGGCCTTTTCTACGACCGGGAGGATGGCTTCGAGGTGGGAACGGGCGGCGACTTCGGGGATGACCCCGCCGTATTCCTTGAAGATGTCGATTTGGGAAACGACGACATTACTCAAAATCTCCTTGCCGTCTTTGACAACGGCGGCGGCGGTTTCGTCACATGAACTTTCGACTCCCAAAATATACATAATGAGCATTATACCATAAACTTGGGAAATTTGAAGCCCCGCTAGCGCGGGGCTTTTTGGATTTTTCTCGTTTCCCAGATGGGTTGCCAATCGCTAGGGTGGCGTAGTTCCATTAAAGCATCTTCGGGAATTAAGTCGTGGTTTCCGAGTGCTGATTTTTTAGGATGAAGCGCATCATAAACTGCGCAGCCGAGATAGAAGCTGCCGGTGGTAAAGATGATAGTCCATTTTCCGCTGTAAGATGAAGGATGCCGTATAAGGTAGATAAACTCTGGTACGAGGCGATTTGTTACCAAGAAGGCACATAGTAAATATCCAACGATATCGTGATAGAGCTTTGTCGGGGAATATCTCGACCTTCGGGCGTATCTGGGAGCATCTGTTACAAGTCGTTGAAGCAGAAAAACGAACAGGGGGATGCCGACTGAAACGAGCGACCATACGGTAGAACGGGACCAGATTTGTTCAGTGGTTTGGTATAACGAGCCAAGTCCTGCTAAAATGATGCCGATTGAAAAATCTCCAGGGAAGAACATTTTACTCTGCCCTATTCCGATTTGTAGTATTCTTGATTCGCCTACTAGAGCAGTAAGGAATAGTCCAAAGGGCAGGAGTGCCCAGCCGATTAGCATAATAGTAATAGGGTTAAGTGAGAAAAACCAGCTTAAAAATCCATTTAAAAGTGCCATATCTACACCTCTCGGGTAATATTTGTGAAATTATAGCATAAAAACGTCGTTTTGTCTAACGGAAGTAACGGAGGGAGTCGATAGGGTTTTTGCGGGCGGCTTTGAGGGCGGGGTAGATACCGAAGATGAGGCCGATGGCGACGGAGGTCGCGAGAGTAACCATCAAGATATTGATATCGATATAAGGATTGAACGGAGTAATAATCGAGAGTAGGAAAGCGAGAACATACCCGAGGACGAGGCCACCGAGACCGCCAAGCGTCGAGAGAATGAGGCTTTCGAAGAGGAATTGAAGTAGGATATTGCCGCCGGTAGCGCCGACGGATTTTCGGATACCGATTTCGCGGGTGCGCTCGGCGACGGAGACGAGCATAATATTCATAATCCCAATACCGCCAACGATAAGGGAGATACCGGCAACGACGGTTAGCATAGTCGAGACGAGGTTGAAGAAATTAGAGGCGGGATGGGAGATGTGGTCGCCGTAGGCGACGGAGAAGTTAGTATCGCCGGCCTTGGTTTCCTTTAATTTGTCTTCGATAGTCTTCGAGAGGGAAGGGAGAAGGTCGGTAGTCTTGGCTTTGACGCTAATTTGTTGGACTTGGAGGGTTGTCCCGCCGAGAGAACTTAAGAAATCGACGTTGACGAAGACGGAGTTGTCGAAATCGATGTTGTTGTAGTTAATTGGCTCGGATTCGGTCGCGAGAAGGCCGGTAATGAAGAAACGAGTACCGAAGGCGGTAAAGGTCCGGCCGATAGATTCTTGAGTACCGAAGAGCCGGAGGGAAAGGTTGCGGCCGATAGTGGCAGTATTGGACTTTTCGCTTTCGGAGAGGAAAGTCCCGGTCTTTAAGGTCAAGTTTTCGATAGCCTCGAAATCTTTAGTTGTGCCGACGAGGGCGCCGGAGTCGACGGTATGGACATAGGATTTGCCGTTGTCATCTTGGCGGTCGGCGGTCAAGGTCGTCACAGTAGTCGCGAGCGGGGCGACGGCGGAAACACCGTCGAGACCTTTGATAACCTTGACGTCGTTTAAGGTAAGGTTGCTAGTCAAGTATTGGTTCCCGGCGGTAAGGTCGGCGATGATGTTGTCAACCTCGTTTTGATTAGTGGAGGGGCGGACGACGATAAGGCTCGAGCCGGCGGTTTCGACCTGAGTACTAACCATGTTTTTAATACTACCCATAAGGGAGAGAATTAGGATAATGCTGGCGACACCGATAGCGATACCGAGGCCGGTTAAGAAAGAGCGGGCGCGGTTTCTAGTAACCTGGTCGTAGGCAAGGCGATAGTGAGTAGCGAGTAGTAAGGGCATTAGAGGGTCTCCTTTTTCTTCTTTTTAGCGGTTTTCTTTTGAAGCTTCTTTAGTTTACGGGTAGATTTTTTGGTCTTTTTCTTGGTCGTTTTAATTTCTTCTTTGATGTCGATTTCGAAACTGGTACTTTCGGACTCAGGGGCAAGGTCGGAATTTTTACGGTCGAGATTGGCGCGGCCAAAGTGGACCGAAATAGGCTGAGGGAGGTCGGCGTCGGCAACGGTCTTAATGTCGGTATCAATCCCGCCATCGAGCATATGAATAACGCGGGTCGCGTAGGTCGTCAAGCTAGGATTGTGGGTAACCATAATAATAGTATTGCCCTCTTCGTGGATAGCCTTTAGCTCTTCCATGACGATATGGGCGGAGCGAGAGTCGAGATTGCCGGTCGGCTCGTCGGCAAGAATAATCTCGGGGCTAGCGACGAGAGAGCGGGCGATAGCGACGCGTTGTTTTTGGCCACCGGAAAGCTGGAAGGGGAGGAAATACTCGCGCTTTTCGAGGTGGAATCGTTTTAGGATATTATCGGCGGCGATATAGCGCTTGCTTTTGCTCTTGCTCCCGGAGTAAATCAGGGGGAGGGCGACGTTGTCGAGGACGTTTAGAGTCGGAATGAGGTTAAAATCCTGGAAGATGAGGCCGATTTTTTTGCTGCGGAGATTAGCCTTTTTTCGGGCGGAGAGACGAGCGACCGATTCGCCGTCGAGGACGTAAGAGCCGAAGTTGGGGCGGTCGAGGAGACCGATAATGTTCAAGAGAGTAGTTTTACCGCAACCGGAGGGCCCCATGATCATAATGAACTCGCCGCGTTTGACCTCGAGGTCGAAATCTTTGAGGGCGTAGGTCGTGCCTTCGCCGTAGCCGTAGGAGCGGCTCAAAGATTTTAGCTCGATAACAGTATTGCCCATTTACAGTTTTCTCTTTAACTCTAATATTTGGTTTAATTATATGCTAGGGTTTCGGGTTTTTCAAGAGGAAAATTTGACATTTTTAAGCATAAGTTGTATAGCTCGTGATTTGAGAAAGTTGAGGGTTTTAATATTTGAGGAGGTGTGGTAGAATTAAGGGAGACGGAAGTGTGTCCGAGTGGTTTAAGGAGCACGCTTGGAAAGCGTGTGTGCGGGTAACCGTACCGGAGGTTCGAATCCTCTCGCTTCCGCCATTTCAAGTTGAAAGCCGGCATCTCGGCCTTTTTTCTTGCTCGCTCGTCCATTAGACGCACTTCGCAAGAAGAAAAGTGCGAGCGACGCAGAAAGGTGAGCTTTTGCGAAGCAAAAGCGATATCCTCTCGCTTCCGCCAGGCTCTTGGGGATTTTGTGTTTTTGTGGTATAATACGCGTTATGGTGGGTGTATCTTTAGAGGGAGGTGTTTTATGTCAATAGTATTAAAAGCTGAAGTTGAGAATTGCATTAGTTGCCCTTATTCAGAGAAGCACCAAATTATGACTCCTGATTCCTTTGAGCATTATATGGGCATTTTTTGCTCGAAGGTAGAGGATAGTGAGTTGAAACGTTATACTTATGATGGGACAATAACCAAAAAGTTGGTTTTTAGCTATGAAAGGCCATCAGAAATAGAAGGCCAAGAGATTCCAGATTGGTGCCCGTACAAAAAATAGTTCAGGAGATAAACTCCTCCCACCAAAAAAGCCCCTTGTAAACGTGGGGCTTTTTGAATGCTGTTGCCATTTTTTAAGTGGTAGAACGCTAGAAGTTTATTAATGGCAACGCGGGTCATAGGCAATGAAAGCTTCAATAAGGCCGTCATCTTTAAGGTGCCAACCATGAATACGTCCTTTTTGTAGAGCATTAAAGACGTATCCATTCATCTCATCCTCATCGCAACCGGTTTCTTTTTCGCTTCTAAATTGCCAGGTTTCTTCATCAACTTGAAAGGCATATCTTTTGTTCAGGTACTGTTTGAGTATTTCACGCCAAGTTTTCCTTGAGGTTATTTTCCCGGGGTGACAAATCTCGTAGTAGATATCTCTCGGTATTACAAAGTCACACAGTGGATCATACACGAAATAATTGTCTTTCACCTGAAATTCTACCCAGGCATGTTTATAGTTTTTTCTGCGCACCACCCGCCGCATGTAAACGTATCAACTTCCCCACAAACTCGGCTATCTTCTGGGCCTAAACCAAGTAAGGCCCAAGCTGTAAGTAGATAGCAAAATCCACCTCTTGGGTTGTAGATTTCTCCACTTAGATTATATAAGTGGCCTCTTGTCCCATACAACACTATTTTGTCGATGTTGCCTAGTTATTAAACCGGTTCGAACTTCGTCCAGACACTTCCGCCATTAGAACGAATAGCCTGAATTTGGCTATTTTTTCTATAGATCGTTGGTTCGAACCTAAACTTTGTAAGGACTTTATGTTCCAGCAGAATTATATTACACCAATGGCTAATCTATGCTATCGCTGTAGTAGGTAAAATCATAACCGTCGCATTTTACACTTGGGCTCTGATTTTGTAACTCTTTGCATGAATATTCTCCTAAGGTCAATTATAACATGAGCTAGCGTATCATGGTATAATATAGTTATATGATTTCTAATTATGATTCAGCGATTAATCTGAAAATTCTTACGAGCGAACCGGAAAATTTGTATTTTGAGCGAAAGGACCTTAGGAAGAAAAGCACGGAGGTGGCTGACGAATTGGTTGGCATGTTAAATAGCGATGGAGGAGTGTTAGCGTATGGTATTTCAGATGATGGCGATATCCAAGATGCAAAAAGTCTCAGCGAAAGAGAGCTAGAGAAATATAGGACGTTGCACCAGAGACTAATAAAACCTGCCCCACCGATTAAATTCGAGGAAGTAGCGGTCAATGGCAATACGATATTTCTTTATCATGTGCGCGAAGATAATGAGAACATTTATTCTAGGAAAGACTCGAATAACGTTTTTAAACGTGTCGGAAATTCAAATTACGGCCCGCTTAGCCTGGAAGAGATCGACAATTTAAGATATGATAAAAACCTGCGCCATTATGAAGACCAAATTTGTGAGGACTTTGATTTAGAAGATTTTGATCGCGACCTTATTCAAAAATATAAGGATGCTATCAGCTTTAATGGTACAGACGATGCGCTGCTACTTTATCGTAATTTGGCCAAAAAAGACAGACGCGGCGAAATACACTATTGTAATTCTGCGGTTCTTTTGTTTGCTGTTGATCCAGATAGGTATATACCCTCTGCCTATGTAAGATATACAAGATATAGCGGAGATAAATTAGAACCTGGCGCTAGTTTTAATGTTGTGAAAGATGAGACGATTAGAGGTAATATTCCTTCTGTAATACTAAAAACGAGAGATTACTTAAGGGCTTCTTTTAGCGTATTTTATTCTTTTGACGCGGAAAATTCAACATTCACCATGCTAAAAGAATACCCAGAAGATGCATGGCTTGAAGGTATTGTGAATGCGGTTTTTCATAGGTCGTATAATTTGCAGGGAAATTGCACCATGATAAAGCACTTCGATGACCACATTGAAATTAGCAATAGCGGCCCATTGCCAGCACAGGTTAACGTGAGAAACATTAGAGAACAGCGATTTTCTCGGAATCCACGTATAGGCAGAGTACTTTATGAGATGGGGTATGTGCGCGAATTAAACGAAGGGGTTAAACGTATATATAGCTCGATGATTGAATACAAATTATCTGAACCAGTATATACAGATAGCGACTCTATAGTTACGTTGAAGCTCGAGAACTCAGTGTATAAAAATGAGAGAAACTTGCCGGCTGGGCTATTGGATAGAATTTCCGATAAACTAAAAAACTATAATGCGACAAAAAAAGTAATAATCGGTTATTTATTAAAATTTGGACACGGTACAATTTTGGAGATATCCGACTTTAGCAAAATCGGCGATAGAGCCATAAGAAATAATTTGGATGACATGATAAAAGATGGGATTATTTTTAGAAATAGTAATAAGCAACGTGATAAAAACGCGACATACGCCTTTCTACAGAAGTAAGATAAGTGAACCTAGCTAAAAATTAATGAACGGCAATAACAGGGGCAGATTACTAATTAAGTGAATGACGGGAAAAATAAGTGAATGGATAATAGGCATTTGAGTTTAGGTGCTCAGTATAAAAGTTCGAACTTTGTCCAGAGTGTCCCGCCATTTCATTAGCGTTAAAATTGCCAATCTAGGCATTTTTTGATACCGCGCCTCGCCGATAAGGCGTGGTGGATTTGGGCTGGATGCAGTTTGGGCGATCTGAAGAAAAACCTCCTTTTTAAAGGAGGTTTAAAATCAGAGGTGTCCTGTTTTTTCGAGACGTTCTAAATCTTCCGGGCTAGCGTGGAAGCCGCAGGCAAGTAAATGGAACATGTGTCCCAATTCGGCAAAATCATCCAATTCTTCCTCGGTCAGTTTGTCAACATCGATGTTTGGATACAGCGCTTTAGCCGTAGTGCGTGCGACGTCGGTGTGGATTGATTGAAGAAGTTCGGTTGTGTTGCCGGAGCATTTATCGTCTGATAATACTTTTCTAGTTGTTCGTTTCAACATTGGTCACCTCCCTAGAACACTCTGATAGTAAAGAACGACTAGTATAGTATATCATTATGTTAGATATTTGTCAAAGGGTTTTGAGTTAATAGTAGAATTTGGAGATGTTTGAAGAAAAGCCCCCTTATTCGGGGGCTTGATGGGTTTCTAACGTCGGCATGATGTGACCGAGTTTTCTTTTTGCACTTTCGATTGCTAAGATGCGGACAAATTCGAGGCGGAAGCTAAGCTCGTCACACATCGAAGCGTAATGATATGACACGTAGGTAAGATACCTCTTGCTAGCATTTACCACCTCCATGTTATTGAAAACGCAACCTTCGGTATGACCGCAGATTCTGCGTAGGAAATCCTCGTTGCTACGCTCTAATAATAGACAGACTATTTGTCCGGTTTTGGTATAGACATTTGGATTCGTTTCTTTGTCGACTTTTCCGCCGGCGAATCTACAGTGCTTGCAGACTTGGAACGGGAAGTCGATGACTTCTGCGCTGCGGATGAGTCCGCGCATCGGAATCGTCGTTCGCGCTCGCTGTGGAAGTTGGCCACAATTGTCAGCATTGATTTGTTCGATAAAATCGGACATTTTTTGGTACCTAGTCGCTAGGTCTTTGACGCTCT
>JAFUBU010000080.1 GCA_017460045.1 Candidatus Saccharimonadota bacterium | reverse complement strand
GACTTTTCAGTCGGACCACCCCATAACACACGGTTACAGGACCCCGGTCCGTGAAAAGCCTCTCCGAATCGGGTGCGCTAGACCTTCGGTCTTCCGTCGGGCGTCGCCTCAAAAAGCAGAGTACTTACGTCCTCTGCTTTTCTCATCTCCTACGACGGTCAAGGCCTCATAAACTGAGATATTTTCTCTTCTCGGACAGCATTGTTCAAAACCCTTTTACCACACTTTTAAACCGGCCATACAAAAAGCCGCTCGGATTTTTCCGAGCGGTGCGTCATTGAAATTAGATTTCAATGAATTCCTGCCAAGGGGCAGGAGGAAGCTCATACTTCGACTTTTGACGCGATACATAACCCCGTTTTAGTCTGATACGCATATTCCTAGTTTTTAATCTCCTGTTTAGTTGGTTGACTTTAACGACCTTATCCCCTGAATATAAGTCAACGTTGTCTATTCTAACAAATCTTCAAAACTAATGCAAGTCTTTTCCGCTTGCGCTTCGACCGAGGTAATTATAGGGGCGAGAGATAATGTAAATTCTACTGTATGAGAAGGTAAATCAGGACGACGCTCGAGAGAATAATACGATAGAAGCCGAAAGCGCGGAGCGAATTTTGTTTTTTGACGTAGTCCATAACGAGCCTTAGAGCGAGAAGGCCAAAAGCAAAGGCAAAAAGGTTCGCGAGGAGGAGCGGGCCGAGGTTTGCGCCGAGATAGGCGCGGGTCGTACTAGAGACGAGGCTCTTACCACAAACGGCGAGCATCAACGGAATCGAGACGAGGAAGGAGTACTCGGCCGCAGAAGCGGCGGAAAGACCGACGGCGCGACCGGCGAGAATCGTCGAGCCAGAGCGAGAGACGCCCGGGATAAGAGCGAAAACTTGGGCGAGACCGATGTCAAGAGCGCGAGGCTTGGTGAGCTTGTTCTCGTCCTTTAATTTCGACATGTGCGGCAGCTTGTCCGAAGCGACCATCAAAATACCGACGATAAGCATCGCAATCGCGACGGTGTAAAGCGAGGAAAAGAAGGCATTGTTTTCGATTAAATCTCCGAGGAGGAGTCCAGCGAGACCAGCCGGGATACAGGTAATAATAACATTAACGGCGAGCTTGTAATTTTTCTTCTGGAAAATATCTTTGAAGATTTGGACGATACGCTTTCGGAAGAAGATGATGAGGGCGAGAACGGTACCGAGGTTGATAAGCTCAATGAAAAGGTGGAAATCGCTCGCGCGCCCGCCGATAATTTGTTGGGCAAGCTCGAGGTGGCCCGAACTCGAGACCGGGATAAACTCAGTCAAACCTTGAATGATACCTAAAATGATTGCGATTAAAATACTCATGGATTAATTATACCACACTCGGTAGGCGAGTTCCTTATTGACTTTTTATAGTTTTTGTGCCATAATAATAGCATTACAGAAAGGGGGTGTACCTTATGAGGGAATTTTTAGTAGCTTTAACAATTTTGCTCGGATTAGCTGGATGTAGTATGTCTCTCGAGGAGACGGACGCAGCGCAGAAAAGCGTCTACTTAGTATTAGTCAACAAGACTAATGCGTTACCGGACGGCTGGGAGAGTTATGTCCAGCTTGATACGGTCCGAAACTCGTTCAGCGAGGAGGTTCGAATTGAACACAAAACCTACAAGCAATACTTGCGGCTCAGAGACGAGCTGTTCAAACAGGGAGTTCAAATCGAGCTGGATAGCGTCTATAGATCGGTTGCAGAACAGCAGGAGATTTGGGATGCTTGGTCTAATGACCCGGAACTTGGAGAGGAATACTGCAAGAAGTATTTAGCCGTTCCGGGGTATTCGGAGCATCATACTGGGCTTGCAGTCGATATCTTCATATTGAAGGACGACGAAGAAATCCGCGACAACGACGATATGATCGCAGATACGGAAGATTTCGCGAAAATTCACGCGTTGCTCCCGAAATATGGATTTATCCTGCGCTATCCGGAGGGCAAAGAGGACATTACCGGGTATGCCTACGAACCTTGGCATCTACGGTATGTCGGTAAAAAAGTTGCTAGGGAAATTACCGAGCGAGGTATTACGCTCGAAGAATACCTCGAGAAGTAAATTAAAAAGCTCGCCTATTGGCGAGCTTTTTACTTGGCGACGAGACGATATTGTTTTAGAGGAATTGTGTTATAATATTCTACGGAAGGGTGGCCGAGTGGTTTAAGGCAACGGTCTTGAAAACCGTCAGGTTAATAGCCTCGCAAGTTCGAATCTTGTCCCTTCCGCCAGGTTTCGTCATTACCTGGAGATAAAATCGAGAGCCTGCTCCCGTATTTTTTAATGATGTCTTTAATGTGTTCGTAATAATCCTTGCTCCAGACCCAGCCGCCCTGGTACTCAACTTGGGGGTCAAGAACGGAGCCGTCGGACTTTTCAATATCGTAGACCGCGCCGTCTTGATTAATAAACAAATCTTTGATGCCCATCCAGTCTAAAATCGCCCCGAAATTGTAGTCGAAAGACTCGAGCCATTTTTTAGTCTTTGGAAGCTCGTAGGCATCTTTTAGTTTGCCCTCGCGATAGATACAATAGCGTCTAAGGTCGTTTAGAGTCAAGTCAATTTTATCGCCGAAAACCGTAGCGCGAGATTGGTTAATGCTGCCTTGCTGGCTGGGGAAAAAGATAAGCGGCGTCTTGCGATACTTGCGATAAACTCCCACGACGTCTTCGAGTTTCTCCATTTCGAGAATGCGCTTGATCGATAGGAGTCCGTCCGCCGTACAGAGGATGTCCCCGCGCATTTTGCGGCCTTTACCCGGATAACTGTCCGGGTCGCAATAAAAATGTCTGATAAGACTACGCTTCTGGTCGTCCGATAAATCTTTTTTGAGAATTGTCTCCATGACTTCGAGTTCAAAATTGTAGACGAGGTCATAAGTAAGGTCGTTGTAACTATATTGACGTTCCATTTTCTGGGTATATTTTACCATAATATTGTATAATAGTGGTAATGAGAATAGAAGTTACGGTCAAGCCGGGAACGAGCCAAGAGAAAATCGTAAAGGTAGACGAGGGGGTTTATACGGTATATCTGCGAGCGAAGGCACACGACGGCGAAGCAAACGCGGCGCTCGTTAAGTTATTAGCGAAACAATTCGGCGTGGCAAAGACCTCGATTCGGATTGTACGAGGACAAAATTCAAGGGCAAAAATAGTCGAACTATAAATTTTTCTTGCTCTTTTGCCGTAATCATGCTAGAATAATAGAGTATTAGTGGCACGGTAGCTCAGTTGGTTAGAGCGTGGGACTCATAAGCCCAAGGTCACAAGTTCGATCCTTGTCCGTGCTACCATTAATTCGGAGTTATTTTATGTCAGGACACAGTAAATGGGCGACGACGAAACGGCAAAAGGCCGTCGTCGACGCGAAGCGCGGGGCGCTGTTTACAAAAATTGGAAATCAGATTGCGATTGCGGCGCGGAGCGGGACAGACCCGGCGATGAACCCGAGCCTTGCGATGGTACTTGAAAAGGCGCGGCTCGCGAATATGCCGAAGGCTAATATCGAGCGGGCGATTGCGCGAGTGACTTCGAAAGAGGGGGCGGCGCTAGTCGAGGAGACTTACGAGGGGTATGGTCCGGGCGGAGTTGGAATTATTATCGAAGTTGCGACCGACAACAAAAATCGAACGATGCCGGACGTACGCAATACCCTGTCGAAGAACGGCGGGCGAATGGCCGACCCGGGGAGCGTAATGTTCCAGTTTGAGCGGAAGGGCGTAATCGTGATTTCAGAAAAGGGCGAAGACGCTTTGATGGTGGCGCTCGAAGCCGGAGCGGAAGACGCCTCGGAGGAAGAAGATGGGATCGAGATTATTACGGCGCCGTCCGATTTGATGAAGGTGCGCCAGGCGCTTGTCGACGCTGGGATGACCGTAACTTCGGCGGAGCTACAATACCTTGCGAAAAATAATGTACCGGTCGAGGGAGATAACGCCGAGAAGCTCGAAAAATTGTTGGATGCGCTAGATGAACTCGACGACGTAACGGCGGTTCATACCAACGCGGAATAAAACTTGTGGTATAATGGTTGTATGAGAAAAAAATCTGGTTTTACGATTTTAGAACTTGCAATTGTAATAGTTTTTGCGGGAATCGCGCTAGTACTATTCTTTATTCAAAAGGCGAATATGGACGCGATGGAGCGGGACGATGATCGGAAGGTCGCGATAAATGCGATGTTTTACGCGCTCGAGGAGGGGTTCTACGCCAAGAATAAATATTACCCGGAGACGATTTCCGAGAAAAACTTAACGGTAATGGACCCGGCGCTCTTTACCGACCCGAACGGAGTAAACCTGGGGCAGGAAGGGAGTAATTATACCTATACCCCCGCGAATTGCGAAGACGGAAAATGTAAAGAATATACTCTAAGGGCGGAGCTCGAAAAAGAGGACGCCTACATCAAGAAAAATCGCTAAAGAAAGAGTCGCGCAGGCGACTCTTTTTAGTTGTCGTCTTGGGACTTGATTTTGCGGCGAGTCTTGGCGACGTGGATTAAATACGAGATCGTCTCGAGTTCGTCGGTCGGCTTGGCGGCGTATTTGAAAGTATAAGTCGTTTCGTCGCCGACGGTCGACATCCGGAGCGAGCCGATTTGGAAAAATTGGTCGACAATCCCCTTCTGCTTAAACGAGACGTCCTCGACCGAGACGAGGTCGATAGTATTAACGGACTTAGCGGTCAGGGAGGTCTGTTCATAGTGGATTAAGCGCTTGTTTGTCACGTAGAGGCGATTTCCTTTATAAACGGTCGTCGAGACGGACGCCATCAAGATAATTGCGGCAAAGAGAATGACAATCACGAGATAAAGGTAAGGGAGAGAATTGTTGTTGATTAGGCCGGTAGACTGGCCGTTAACACTAACGGTGACAAGGATCATCGTCAAGGTAATGATAATAATCGCAAGCGCAGCGGCGCCCCAGATAAAAGTCAGCCCGAGCTTCGAACGGTAAACCGCGAGCGCGACGTATTCGTCATCTTTTAATTTTAGCTCGGGAAAATCCTTCTTGCTGCGAGCGTGATGTACTTTAACGAGGTCCTGCTTCACTTGACGATTCCTTTTTTAGATTTTATCATATTTTGCCAGTTTTCGCAAGGTGGTCCTTGGCCTTTTTAGTAACTTTCCGGCCATGCTTAGTCCGCTCAAGAAGACCCATTTGGAGAAGGTAAGGTTCGTAGTAGTCCGAAATCGTCGTTTCTTCATCGCCGGTAAGGGCGGCGATAGTCGAGAGTCCGACCGGGCGGTCGCCGTAATTTTCAAGCATTAGATTTAGCATATTCCGGTCCGCCGGGTCGAGACCGAGGTCGTCGATTTCCATGAGATTCAAGGACTGCTCTGCCGTCGTTTTATCTACAATACCGTCGCCGTTAACGTCGGCAAAGTCGCGAACGCGCTTAGTCAAGCGATTAGCGATACGCGGGGTCCGGCGGGCGCGCGCCGCAATCAGATCGAGCGCGTCGGGCTGGATTTTAGTATTTAAGATATTCGCGGTCCGAGCGATAATCTTTTTAATCTCGTCCTCAGTATAATACTCAAGGCGCTCGACGAGGCCAAAGCGGTCTTGAAGCGGCTTGGCGATAGCGCCGGCGCGAGTCGTCGCGCCGATAATGGTAAACTTCGGCAGGTCGAGGCGGACCGAACTAGCGGCCGGCCCCTTACCAATAACAATATCAAGCTTAAAATCCTCCATCGCGGAATAGAGGACTTCCTCGACAGCGCGACGGAGGCGATGAATCTCGTCGATAAAGAGGACGTCGCCCTCGGCGAGATTAGTCAAGATACTCGCGAGGTCGCCGGCGCGCTCGATCGCCGGACCGGAAGTAACGCGGAAATTCGCACCCATCTCATGGGCGATGACCGCGGCCATGGTCGTCTTCCCTAGTCCCGGCGGGCCGTAAAGAAGGATATGGTCAAGAGTCGTACCGTCGCTACGCTTTTTAACGGCGTCGATAGCGACTTTAAGGTTTCTTTTCATTCGCTCTTGGCCGATATAATCGTTGAACGAAATCGGGCGTAAAGAATTTTCGAGGGCTTGTTCCTCGTGATTTTCTTCGTCAAGCGTAGTATCTACTAGTCTTTCAATTCCCATGGTGCTATAATAATTATAACAGAATAAGGAGAAATATGGCAAAAGAACTTAAAGAATCAAAAACTTGGGAAAATCTCAAGGCAGCGTTTGCGGGGGAGGCGCAGGCTTATACAAAGTATTTGTATTATGCGTCGAAAGCGCGCAAGGACGGCTACGAGCAGATGGGGGCGATTTTCGAGGAGACGGCCGACAATGAAAAGGAGCACGCAAAGATCTGGTTTAAGTATCTCCACGACGGCGCGGTCCCGGAGACTTCGGACAATCTCGAGGACGCGATCGCCGGAGAAGATTACGAATACAAAGATATGTATAAGCGCTTTGCCGATACGGCGCGCGAAGAGGGCTTTTCCGAAATCGCCGAGAAGTTCGAGCAGGTCGGAGGGATCGAAAAGGAGCATAAGGAGCGCTACGTGAAGCTTCTTAAAAATATCGACGAAGATATCGTATTCAAGTCGGACAAGGTAACGGTCTGGAAGTGCCGCAACTGCGGTTATATCCACGTCGGAGAGAAAGCGCCGGAGACCTGCCCGGTCTGCCTACACCCGCAGAGTTTCTTTGAAATCCGAGCGACGAATTACTAAGCATGGCCAAGGCTAGGGCTAGCTCAGTTTGCGAGTCTGGCAGTAGCAAGAAGCAAATCTAAGGTTCGCGAACGCTACTCGCCGAATGGAGATGCCAATGGCTAAAGCAGCTCAGTTTGCGAGTCTGGTTTCGCTCACGTCCGATGTCCGCCGGAAGAACTGCCGAGAGCTCCTTTTCCGAACGGGAGATTTCTCGCCCTTTGGAATCCTCAGTATTCGTTCTGGTCACAGAATAGTAAAGTTCTGGAATTAGCTTTTCCGAACGCTGCTCGCCGCTTGCTACCGCCGAAAAATTACAACATTTAGCCTATTCTCTCTCCTCACAAATTTTCGGTTCGTCGTTCGAATAGGTAAATGTTGT
>JAFUBU010000079.1 GCA_017460045.1 Candidatus Saccharimonadota bacterium | reverse complement strand
TAGCAAATGGTCTATTCCCCCGCGATGGGGGATTTTTTGTGGTATAATGGTAGTATCTCGCCATACTTCGGTCACTGGCGATGAAAAAAGTTTACAAGCTGTCAGTATCGTCATTTATACTTTCAGCCAGGAGCCAATAAATCAGGCTCGCATAAATGACTTCTATAAAATAATTTAGGAGTTACTTATGAAAAACTTTAATATTAATAATACAAAAGAGCGCGTAGAAGTAATGGCCCTCTTTGGCTACGAAATGACCCCTTGCGAGCCGCTTTCCTTTAAGCGTCGCGGGGAAAGCGAAGCCGAGGAAGTGACCGAGCTTCTCGAGAGCAAAATCCGTTTCGACGGCAATTTTGCCCGCCACATCTTCGTAGTGGCGGTCGGTAAAAAGCACTGCAAGCTCGAGTTTGACTCGAAGAGCCTCTACTGGTACCTTGCAAGCTAGCGCCCTTTAAATAACCGGCAGTAATGCCGGCTATTTTGTTTCTTTTTTAAAGCGTTTGATTCGAACGATATTGATAAAGACTACGAAGAGGGTAATGACTACGAAGAGATAGAAGGTAATCCCGCGGTTTAAGAGCATAGCCGAGGAGAGGAGCTCGGCGCCGAAGGCGAGTCCAAAGAGGTTTAAGAAAACCGATTCGCTTGCACCCATCGCACCCGGGAGCGGGAGTGCGCTCGTCGCCATAAAGAGAATCGCCTGGAGAGCAAAGACCTCGAAGAAGCTCATCCCCTCGAGCCCGAAGGCCTTGTAGATACAGTATGGGACCGAGAAGTAAAAACAAAATTGAATAAAGACTCGGAGCATCGCGAGGACGAATTCCTTTTTGTGGCTTTTCATGTACTTCGCCCCCTCGGCATATTGGTCGAGACTTTTATCGACGTTTTTCCGCTTCTTTTCAATTTTCTTAAACCCGATATGCGAAAGCAGGCTAATAAAACCATGGACTAATTTCCGTGTCAATTTGTTGTTAAAGATACAAATTAGTAGAACTAATAGTGCGATGCCGTTGACGGCTAATCCAATAATCGATAGCCAAAGCACCGGACCGGTCAAAAGATTGAGGTTAAATAAAATACTAGTCACCCCGAGCACCATGGTCGCGACTTGAATCCCGCAAACTTGGACCAAAAGAGCCAGCGCACTATGCGCCGCCGGGATTTTTTCTTTTGACATATAATAAACCTCGAGCGGCTGGCCACCGGTCGCACTCGGAGTCATAGCGGCAAAAAAGAAGCCTATCATGGTAAACTTGTAGGCCTTTAAGAACGAAAGTTTTTCGCCGAAGGACTTTAGAATGCTCTTGATGTTAATTGCTTCCATGGCGAAATACATCAACATAAAGAACACCCCGAGTAATAGAAACCAGGGGTTTGCGCTCTTTGCGACATCCCAGATTTTACCGAGGTCCTGGTCTTTGAAAACTAGCCAGAAAGTCAAGGCGAGTAGCAAGACAAAAATCAAGACATTGATTAGCATCCTTTTAACGGTCTTTTTGTCCATATAAAATATTATATTATTTATTGGCACGAGCGTCAAGATAGTGTATAATAGTAGAAAAGGAGATAAAATGGCGGAAAACGAGATGAATGAAAGCTCCGAGATGACTAACGCAAAGGCCTGGACGATTATTTCGGTGGTGGCGATTGCTGTGGGGGTTATTATCGCCGGGACGATGTTTTTCCTCGGAATGGCGGTCGGACAAAATAGCGCCCGGACCGAGGCGCTAGAAACTAACGAATGTGAAGATACTATATCTTCATAATTTCGGCCTCTTTTGCTTTGAAGGCCGCGTCAATTTTATCAGTGTATTCTTTGGTGAGGTCGTCGATTTCTTTCTCGGCCCGTTTTTTTGCGTCTTCTGGAAGTTCGAGGGTCTTGATGTCCTTCCGCGCGTCTTCACGGACATTTCGAATTGCCACCTTTGCCTCCTCGACTTTTGTCGAAGCGGTCTTGACGATTTCCTTGCGGCGCTCTTCAGTCAAAGGCGGAATCGGCACGCGAACAATCCGGCCGTCATCAGAGGGGTTTAGCCCGAGCGTCGAATCGGCCCGAATCGCGGATTCGATATTGCCGATATTGCTCGGGTCGAAGGGGGTGATGACTAACATCGTCGCGTCGCCAATCGTCACATTTGCGACTTGGCTAAGTGGCATCCATTGGCCGTAAGCCTCGACTTTTACTCCGGCAAGCATATCGGGATGCGCGCGCCCGGTCCGCACCTTTTTCATCTCCCCGTTAAATCGCTCGAGGACTTCGTCCATCTTCTTTTGTTCTTCTTTGGTGTCAAACATATTCTTAACTCCTTAATAATCTAATTATACCAAAAAATCGCTAGGTTTCCTAGCGATTTAGAAGGGCCTAGTGCTAGAAAGAGTGAGCTCAAAGCCCGTGGCCTTTTCAGGGTAGAATCCGAGCGATTTTGCGAAGGTTTGAAGTGTTTCCTGCTCGCTCGGGTCGAGCTCGAGGACGATTTTAGAGCGCCAATTTTTTGACTTGATTTCTTGGAGTAGGCGTTTGATTAGTGCTAGACCACCATCTTCGGCGTAGAGAGCAATTTCCGGCTCGGCGGCGAGGGTCTCTTTATCGAGCCATTCCCAAGACGGATCGACAGAAGGGAGGTTGGCGACGACTACCTCTGGCTCTTCCCCGGCGTAGTTTTTGATAAGGTCTGACCTTGCAAATTGCACATCGGCTTGAAGGATTTTAGCGTTTGCCTTGGCGACTTCAAGCGCCGCTTCCGAGAGGTCAAGCCCGAGAACGGTTGCCTCGGGGAGCTCGAGTTTAAGAGTAATAGCAAGGATGCCGGAGCCGGTGCCAACGTCGAGGATGAGGGGACGCTCTGAGAGCTTTCGGTCTGGAGGCTTGATCCCGGGAAGAAAAGGTTTGCCGGCGAGGTTTAAGACTTCATCGACTAGTGCTTCGGTTTCGGGACGAGGAATGAGGACGGCGGGCGAAACGATAAAATTGCGGCCATAAAAATCTTGATGGCCGTCCTGATAAGCTTTAGGGAGGTTATTCATCTTAAGATTCGGCGGCGAGCTCGCGTTCGTGTTTAACGAGCTCGGTGATAATGTCTTCGATATCGCCATCCATAACGGCGCTGATATTAGAGCGAGAGTAATGGATACGGTGGTCAGTAACGCGGTCTTGAGGGAAGTTGTAGGTGCGAATCTTTTCGCTGCGGTCGCCGGTACCAATCAGGGATTTGCGCGTGGCAGAAGCGGATTTTAGTTCCTCTTCCTTTTGTTTTTCGAGGAGACGCGAGCGGAGAATATTCATCGCTTTGACGCGGTTTTGTTGCTGGGAGCGCTCGTCTTGCATAGCGACGACGATGCCGGTCGGGAGGTGAGTAATGCGGACGGCGGAGTCGGTCGTGTTAACTCCTTGGCCGCCGTGACCGCCGGAACGGTAGATGTCGATACGTAAATCTTCCGGCTTGATTTCGAGCTCGGATTCCTCAGCTTCGGGGAGGACAGCAACGGTCGCGGTAGAAGTATGAATCCGACCCTGGCTCTCGGTCACCGGGACACGCTGAACGCGGTGGACGCCACCTTCAAATTTTAGTTGGCCGTAAGGGCGATCGCCAGAAATACGAAAAATTACTTCTTTCATCCCGCCGGCCTCGTTTTCGTTTTGAGAGATTAGCTCGGGTCTAAGCCCATGTTCTTCGGCGTAATGGCAATACATCCGATAAAGCTCGCCGGCGAAGAGGCTCGCCTCGTCGCCACCGGCGCCGGCGCGGATTTCGATAATGACGGCTTTGTCGTCTAAAGGGTCTCTCGGTATAAGGAGTTCGTCGAGTTTTGCCTCGAGTTCGGGTAGCTTTTGATTTAAGGTTTCGAGGTCGGACTTTGCTAGCTCGCCGAGCTCAGGATCGCTTAAAAGGGCTTCAGCTTCGGTAATTCCCTGCTTGGTCTTTGTGACTTCGGCGGCGGTAGTTAAAATCTCGTCTAGCTCCGAGAGTCGGCGCGATTTTGCGGCGAAGTCGGGCTTGCTATAAGCATCCGGCTCAGCGAGGAACTTGGTGATTTCCTCTTTCTCGTCTTCATATTTCTTTAAATCCATGATATAATTATATCACACTTTGGGACCTTTAGCTCAGCTGGCTAGAGCGCACGATTCACATTCGTGAGGTCGGAGGTTCAAGCCCTCCAAGGTCCACCATTTTTTGTTGTATTGCGCTAATTAGTCTTAATTATTTCGCTTGTGCGCGGAGCTCAGCTAATTTTTTGGATTTTTGCTCGATTTCGTCCAAGTCAGTTTCGGACATTTTTGTCTCGTCACCGGATTCAATAAAGTTTCTGAGGACGCCCACTAGGATAAATGGACGGACAAAAGTAGAGTGAAGAATCGCCCACATTATTACGCCAATGATAGCCGAAAACACTACATTGAACAATGTAATATTGTAAATAAACTCTGGAACTTCGTTGCCTTTCTGGGCTATATTTTCGGCAATACTTGCGCTAAAGGCCGACATACCTTCCGGGAATGCCTGGACAATGAGATAGGTGATTCCCATAAAAATCCCACCAATTACCAAGAAAGAGATGAGGCTAATACCGAAGATGCGACCAAGATTCCTGATCAGAGTTTTGCCATGTTTGAAGAAGATGACTGCACCTTCAAGGGTTGCATTAACAGCACCTTTATCCTTTTTGTAAAATACCCATCCGAGACAACAGTCGCATAAATAAGCTATGATAGTGTCGATAACGCTAGCGACTGTGCTACCTACGGCGCCGCCATTATCACCGCCGACGGCTTTACCGACTGCGGTGATACCTTTACCAATTTGCTGGAAAACACCTTTAATGGCGCCCGTAATAGCATAGTATGCTGCCACCGTAGCAAAACGCTTTTTGACGATCGCTTTGCCTTCTTTAACAACATTTTCTGGTAGTTTACCCTCGGTTATTCCCTTCGTCATCATAGCGATCTGCCCAGCTTTGTATGTGTAGGCAAAAAAGTGTAAAATCACCCCGGCAGCAATACCGCCTAGTATTGCGCCAATAGCTAGACCGACGATACCGGCATTAGAGCTTTGGTCGGCTATGACAAAACCGGCACCCGCAAAAAGGCCGAATGCAACCAGCGCGAGTAAATCCCAGAGTACTCGCCAGAAAGAAAAGCTGATAGTTTTTTTGTAGATTGATTTATTATTCATTGCTTGCCTCATTTTATTATTATTATTTTTATTATACAGAGCTGGCCCGTCAAATGTCAAGTGGCTATGTTCATATTATCAAGCCCTGCTTTTACCACGCACTTTGTCCAAACTAAAAAGAGTTCAGAGCTTAGAAAAATACAATGGGAATAGCCGTACATATTGTGATATAATGGAGATAAGTAAATAAGGAAGTAAATTATGAAAAAATCGACGGCGGTTATTTGGGGCTTGGCGTTGGTGGCGCTAGGGGTAATCTTTGGCGGGAACGCACTAGGGATTTTCGATATCAATATATTCTTCAAGGGCTGGTGGACGCTATTTATCATTATCCCGAGCGTCATAGGGCTCTTTTCGGACGAGGGGAAGTTAAGTAGTTTTATCTGTATTCTGATCGGCGTATGTCTACTATTGGCTGCGCAAGAGGTCTTTTCTTACGAAGTAGCCTGGAAGGTTATCTTGGGGCTAATCTTGATTGGAATCGGGGTTTCGATCGTTTATAAGAGCGCAACCAGGAAAGATTTCGGCGGGAGAAGGTCTTTTGTCGAGGGGATTTTAGTC
>JAFUBU010000012.1 GCA_017460045.1 Candidatus Saccharimonadota bacterium | reverse complement strand
GGCCCTCGGTTTTTCGCACCCCGTTAAATATACCGCCCCGGAGGGCGTCGAACTAAAGACCAACAAAATGGAGATTACCGTCTCTGGTATCGACAAACAGCTCGTTGGCCAAGTCGCCGCCGAAATTCGGAGCTTAAAGAAACCTGAGCCGTACAAGGGTAAAGGTATTAAATACGTCGACGAATATATCGTCCGCAAGGCCGGAAAGGCAGGTAAGAAATAATGAAAGCAGAATATCGTAAGAACCGCACTCGCGCCAAGATTCATGGTACGGCGACTCGCCCGCGTTTAGCCGTCCATATCAGCAACGCACATATTACCGCCCAAGTCATCAACGATGACGAAGGTAAGACTTTGGCCTACGCGACGACCGTCGGGAGCAAGCTGACCGGTACTATGACCGAGAAAGCCGCCAAGCTCGGCGCCGAAATCGCCAAAAAGGCCAAAACCGCCAAGGTTAAGACCGTAGTCTTCGACCGAGGTTCAAAAGCTTATGCTGGCCGGATGTCCGCCTTGGCTGACGCCGCCCGCAAGGAAGGATTGGAGTTTTAATATGCCTGAGAATACTAAAAAAGCCCCCAAGGTCATCAATAAATCTGGTACTTTGAAGATGACCGATGAGGTTGCCAACAAAAAGCAAGCTCGCGATATCGGCGGTCGTCCGATGGACCGCGGTCGCCGTCGTCGTGATCGCGTCCGCGATAATGGCGCGCCGAAAGAGTTCGACGAGATAACGATCAATATCGACCGCGTCTCTCGTACCGTCAAAGGCGGCCGTCGGATGCGCTTCAAAGCCCTCGTCGTTATCGGCAACCACAAAAACAAGGTCGGCGTCGGCGTCGCTAAAGGTGGCGATGTTACTTCCGCCGTCCAAAAGGCTACCGCAAAAGCCAAGAAAAACCTCATTACCTTCAACATGGATGGCGAGACTATCTGCCACGAAGTCGAAGTTAAGGCTACCGGCGCCAACGTCTTGATGAAGCCGGCCGCCCCTGGTACCGGGATTATCGCCGGCGGCGTCGTCCGCTCGATTATCGGTTTGACCGGCGTCAAGAACCTAATTTCGAAGAGCCTAGGTAGTACCAATAAAGTCAACATCGCCTACGCCGTTATCGAAGGCTTAAAGCAGCAAGTTCCGCGCTCCGAGTGGGAGACTACCAAGATCAACAGCGCGACCAAGAAAGCCGCTGCTAAAAAGGAGACTAAATAATGAAATATAATGATTTAGAGGTCAACAAAAATACCCGTCCGACCCGCAAGGGCCGCGGCATCTCCGCCGGCCAGGGCAAAACCGCCGGCCGCGGGACTAAGGGTCAAAAGGCTCGTACTGGCCATCGAAAGATGCCGGCCGGCTTTATGGGCGGCCAACGCGCTATTATGCAGGCCGTCCCGAAGCTCAAGGGCTTCAAGTCCTTACGTCCGAAGGCTGAAGTCGTCTATACCGACCGCTTAAATGATTTGAGCGGCGAAGTCGACAACTTCAAGCTCTACGAGGCTAGCCTCATTAAAAGCCCTTACGACCGGGTCAAGGTCCTGACTCGCGGCGAATTAACCGCT
>JAFUBU010000078.1 GCA_017460045.1 Candidatus Saccharimonadota bacterium | reverse complement strand
TAGCGGGCGGCGAGTAGCGTTCGCGAACCTTAGATTTGCTTCTTACTACTGTCGGACTCGCACACTGAGTTGCTTTAGCCCTTAGTATTCTCGCCCGAGCGTTGTAATTTCAAAGGGCGAGAAATCCCCCGTTCGGAAAAGGAGCTCTCGGCAGTTCTCTAAAGTCTTTCCCGGGCATTACCGAAAGCGAAAAATGTGCTATAATGAAAATACTATGGACGATACAATCAAGGCCAGCATCGATGCGCGAAAGAGCGCGCTTACGAACAGCTACGAGCTAAAAGAATATCAAGCGGAGTTCGACGACCTCTTTAGGCGTATCGAAGAACTCGGTAAAAATTCCCAGGACGCCGCCGATTTTGAGGCGAAATTCGCCGCGAGCGATCTAAATCAGGAATACACCAACTTCTTTACCAAGGTCGCGATGGCGAATACCGAGACCGGGCTAAAAGGCGTCGCCAAATCTTCAAATACTTCGGTCGGCGAGATGGTCGCCGAGGAGGTAATGGAACAGGCCGGTAGCCGGCTCAAACAGGCCGTCGCTCCGACTCGCGCCCAAATTAACCAAGCCGCAACCGACAAGCTCCACGACATTCCCGTCGTCGGCGACGCCATGACCGTCAAGCAGCACCTCGATTTCTTCTCCCGCTTCAAAAAGCCAAAGGACGACTAGCCCGAGCCGAATATGCGCCATTAAACTTACGCTTAAACAGGGGTAGATTTTTTGCTCGCCTCGTGCTACAATACAAATATGCCAAAAGTGGAAGGTAAGTTTATGAGCATACATCGGGTCTATCGTAGGATGGGGCAGATAGACGATAGTGACTATGCTGCCATTGCAAAAAGCTTACACGAGATTTTATTCTCTGACAAAAATAATATCTCCAGCCTTGCGACTGGAGTTTGTGGTCGGGAGAATCCCGAATATGACTCTATTATATCAAATCATTCGGTATCCGTCAACAGCAAAAATGTCTCCAGCCTTGCGACTGGAGTTTGTGGTCGGGAGAATCCCGAATATGACTCCATTATATCAAATCAAACTCGACCCGTCAAGACGCTAATTCGAAAACTCCAAAAACTCTTCCGAAAAAGGAGCGCAAAATGAACCTCGACGCCGACGTCGAGACCTTGAGCGGTATCGGCGCGAAGACCGCCGAAGCGCTAAGAAGGGGCGGCATCAAAACCGTCCGCGACCTCTTTTACTCTCTTCCCCGCGACTACGAAAACTACCAAAACCTTACCAGAATCGCCGACTTAAAACCCGGCAAAGTCGTCATCAAAGGCACCATCGATCATCTCAATACTCACTACGGCAAAACTCGCCGCCTCGCCATTACCGAAGGCATCATCAGCGACGGCTCCGCTTCGGTCCGCACCGTCTGGTTTAACCAGGCCTACCGCGCCAAGCAGTTCCAGCCCGGCAAAACCTACCTCTTCTCCGGCAACTTCGAGCTCAAATACGGCCGCTACCAGCTCACCTCCCCGAGCTCGACCCTCTACGAAGCGGACGACCTCGAAAACGCCGTTCGCCCCGAAGAAGAGTCTCCCGGCTACCAACCTATTTATTCGATGCACCTCGGCATCAAACCAGACCAGTTTAAACGTCTCATCCGCCGCTCGAAAAAACTATTTGCCGAAATCCCGGATTTATTACCTAATACAACATCAAAACCAACATTTGTAAAGCCGAGAGCTCGCGCCGACGCCTTGTTCGAAGTCCATTTCCCCAAAGACCAAAACGCAGTCGCAAGGGGTAGAAGATATCTCGCCTACGAAGAGTTGTTCGAGCTCATCCTCGCCGCGAGGCTCAACAAGCAAGAAAACCAGAAGCTAAAAAGCGAGCCTCTCCCCTTTGAGGTTGAAAACACTAAACAAATCATTGGCTCTCTCCCCTTTACCCTCACCCCCGGCCAAAAGCGCGCGACCTGGGACATTTTAAAAGACCTCGAGAAAACTACCCCGATGAACCGTCTATTGCAGGGCGATGTCGGCTCCGGTAAAACCGTCGTCGCGGCCATCTCCGCTTACCAGGCAATCAAGGCCGGCGCCCAGGTCGCCCTCCTCGCCCCGACTGCCATCCTCGCCGCCCAACACGCCGAGAGTCTCGACGCTCTCTTAAAACCGCTCGGCGTCCAAACCGCCTTGCTGATTGGCTCGACCAAAAACAAAGCTGAGCTCAAGAAGCATATCAAGTCCGGCGAAGTCGACCTCGTCATCGGGACTCACGCCCTCTTGACCGACGATACCGAGTTCAACCGCCTTGCCTTCGCGATTATCGACGAGCAACACCGCTTTGGTGTCGCCCAGCGTCAGAAACTCCTCTTAAAATCCCCCGAGAACGAAGCCCCGCACCTCCTCGCGATGACCGCTACCCCTATCCCGCGCTCTTTGCAGCTCACGATTTTTGGCGACCTCACCGTCTCGACCATTCCCGAGCTGCCTCAGGGTCGCCAACCCATTGAAACCAAAATCATCCGCGAAATCGACCAAAAACAATACCTCTATCCCAAAGTCAAAGAGGAAATCAAAAAGGGTCGCCAAGTCTATTGGATTTGCAAATCCATCGAAGATAGTCCGAAGGAGGAAACCGTTTCGGTTAAAAAGCAAGCAGAAGCCTTAAAAACCCTTTTCCCAAACTTCACCATCGACTTTCTCCACGGCCGAATGAAGCCGGCCGAAAAAGACGAAAAAATGCAAAAGTTCCAAGCCGGGAAAACCGACATCCTCGTCTCGACGACCGTCGTCGAAGTCGGCGTCAATGTCCCGAATGCGACTCTGATGGTCATCATGGACGCCGAGGGTTTTGGCCTTGCCCAGCTCCACCAGCTAAGGGGTCGCGTCGGCCGCGGGAAGCATCAAAGCTACTGTTTTCTCGTCAAAGCCGGCGAAGAGCGCCCCTCGAGGCGACTGCGAGAACTCGAAAAGTCGACTAGTGGCTTCCATCTCGCCGAGGTCGATTTGAAAATCCGTGGCCCGGGCGAAATCTACGGCGCCCTCCAATCCGGCGCCCTCGACCTTCGCATCGCGACTCTGACCGACACCGAGCTCATCTCTCTCGCGAGTCGCCATGTCGACCGCTTTCTAAAAGATTCCGATCTCAAAAATTACCCCGAGCTCGCTCAAGTTATCCAAAAATATCAGCAACTTACGACCTTGAATTAAAATCACGATCGTATATAATATAAATATGGAAAACATTGTCGAGGTAAAACATTTCAAAATCGGTTTTGGCGACAAGACCGTTATTAAAGATTTGTCCTTCAATATCAAAAAGGGCGAAATTTTCGGCCTACTCGGGAGTAACGGCTCCGGTAAGACTACGACTATTCGCGCGCTCTTAGGGTTTTACGAGCCATCGAGCGGCGAAATCCTCGTTGATGGCAAAAGGTACAACCCCGAAAACGCCGAAGTTGCCGTCGGGTATCTCCCCGAGGAGCGCGGCCTCTACCGCAAAGAAAAGGTTCTTGATACGATGCGCTACTTTGGCGAGTTAAAGGGGCTAAAAGACCCGCTCGCCTGGAGTCGAAAATACTTAAAACGCGTCGGCCTCTCCGATAAAGAGAACGAGAAACTCGAAAAACTTTCCGGCGGCCAGCAACAGAAAATTCAGCTCGGTATTACTATCATGGGCGACCCCAAGCTCCTCATTCTCGACGAGCCGACCAAGGGCTTCGACCCGATGAACCGCCGCCTCTTGATGGATATTATCGAAGAACATCATCAAAAGGGCGCTGCGATTATTATGATTACCCACTACATGGACGAAGTCGAGCGTCTCTGCGACCGCGCCTTGCTTCTTAAAAACGGCGTTGCGAAGGCCTACGGTACGATTGCCGAGATTAAAAAGGCCTACAACAATAAAAGTCTCGAAGATATTTTTGTAGAAGTTTATGGAGGAGAAAATGAGTAGCCAAATTTCCAAAGTCATCAAATTCGAAATCGCGCGCCAGCTTAAGAAGCCGGCCTTCTGGGCGGCGACGCTCCTTTTACCTCTGTTAATCGGCGGTATCTACCTCGTTAGCTTTTTATCTAGCAGAAGCGTCAATCAAACTCCGACTCTCGATGAAAATACCAAAATCGCCGTAACCGACGACGCCGGGATCTTTTCGGAGAACGCCCCTTTCCTCGTCAAAATTACTCCCGAAGAGGGCCGCGCGCTCGTTAAGTCCGGCGAGCTCGACCTCTACTACTATTTGCCAAAAGATTTCGCCGAGACTAAAAAGGCCGAAGTTTACCATATTTCCGAAGGCCTAGACGTCTTCAATAACGATGGCAATATCTTAAAGAGTCTCCTGTTAGAAGACGTCTCCGCCCATACTAGCGAGCTCGACCGACTTGCCATGACCGGTAATTACGAAATTATCGACCATAAATTAAACCAAAACGGCGAAGACGAAAACGCTCTCGGTAAGGCCATTATACCCTTCGCGATTGGTATTGTCTTCTTCATGTTCGTCGCCCTCTGTGGGAATCGCTTCCTCTTAAACGTTGTCGAAGAAAAGGAAAACCGTATCTCCGAAATGATTTTGACCTCTATCTCCGCGAAACATTTAATCGTCGGGAAAATTTTCGCGCTACTGGTTCTGGGTATTATCCAAATCGCCGCCCTCGTCATTCCGATTTTAATTCTCGTCTATCTTAACCGCGACGTCGGGCCGGTTAACCAAATTCTCTCGAGCGTCGAGATCGACCCGCTTTCGATTATCTTAGGTCTCGTCCTCTTCGCCGCTTCGGCCATCTTTTACGCCGGGACCTGTACCTTCGTCGGCTCGCTGACCTCTACCGCCAAGGACGCCTCTTCCTTTATCGGCCCGGCGATTATCCTGCTCGTCTTCCCGCTCTACTTTATGCAGATGTTTATGGCTACCGACCCAAATCTAGCCGTCCAGGTTATGACCTACTTCCCCTTTACTGCCCCGATCGCCTTGATGCTCCGTAGCGGCTTTGGTACGATCTCGACGCCGGAATATATTATCGGTATCGCCGTTGTCTCTATTTCCGCCGCGATTATGGTTCGCGCCGCCGTCCTTACTTTCCAGAAAAACGCTATTAACTTTGGCTCGCCGAAGCTCCGCTTAAAGCGTAAGCATTAGTAAGTTTTGCGAAAATATGGTAGAATAAAACAGTTATGTATTCCAATGTTGGTTTACTTCGATATGCCAAAAGCTCTGGCGGTAAACTTGTCGGCACACACCAAAAGCTCGACAAGGCCGCTCGCCGCTCGCTTGCCAACCTCTTAAAGCGCAAGGCTTTTTTCCCGACCGCCAAAGAAATTGTCCACTTCGAGGGTAACCGCGGTCCCGACGGTTTGAAGCGTAAATCGCCCGGCGTCGACGAGCCGATGCATTTTATTCTCCCCGATGCCGACGACGGCAAGCTTTGGCGCTATATCGAAAATCATATGATAAACCTTAAGAAGGCGCTCCAGGAAATCGAAGACGACCCGCTTAAATCTTACGAGGAGGGAACCGACGTCCGCGCGGCTTTTGAGGCGGCTTGGCTCGCCCACGCTATTACCGACGGCTTGACCCCGGCTCATCATTTCCCTTATACTGAGGCCGTCTCCGAGTTGATGACGGACCAAGAATACGTCAAGATTTTCGGCCAGCCTATCAAAGGCATCATGAAGGGCAATAATCTCGCCGAGTCTGCCGTCAAAAACTGGCGCTACTGGGGCCACAACGGCATCATGAGCAAACACGTCGCCTTCGAATACGGCGTCGCGCTCATCGTTACCGCCGAAGGTTGGGACGCTATCCGCCCGGAAATTACCCCCGAAGATTTAGTCGGGCTCGATTTCAAAGCCGAGTTCTATAAATCGCTTCATAAAATCCATTCGCTCGATATGTATACGCGCTTTCGCCAAGACGGCTGGACCCCGACCCTCGGTAAGGAAACGAAGAATATCTTAGTCCCCGAGATTGTCCGCGCCGTTGTTCTCGGCTGGTACGCTTGTCTCCCAGAGAGTTCGAAGCGAAAAATCAAGAAGGGAAAATAAATGCCCGAGCTACGCATCCTCTCCGGTAAGTACAAGGGGCTTAAGCTCCTTTCCCCCGATCTTAAAACGACTCACCCTATGGGCTCGCGTGAAAAGCTCGCGCTTTTCAATATGCTCGCCCCCTATCTCGAGGGCGCGACCGTTCTCGACTACTTCGCTGGCTCCGGCGCTCTCGGCCTCGAGGCTCTCTCCCGCGGCGCCAAAAGCGTAACTTTCGTCGAGACCAACCCCAACGCTCGCAAGGTGATCAGGGAGAATTATAAGAGGTGTATAGCGAACGAGGGTAAATCTTTTTTCGCGGACATTTTACCTGCGAACGAGAAAATGTATATTCCTGACGACCCCGACGGGTTCGCCCGAAGGGCGGTTCCGCCGGCGGTCCAGCGTATGACATTTTCGAGTGAGACTGGGGCCGCGAAAAAAGTATTTACCTCGTTCGCCGGGCGGTACGATTTAATTGTCTCTGACCCGCCTTACGACAACTACCAAGTCCCCGACTACGCCGCGCTCTTAGCTCCCGGCGGAATCTTAGCCTTGTCTCATCCCGCGACGTTCGACCCGACGACCATAACCGGCTTGACATTATTAAAAACCAGCCACTACGCCGCTTGTAATATTTCGCTTTTTACAAAATAACTCTTCCCAAAATAAAAGAACTATGGTATAATATAGCCAAATTAAATATTAGAGTTATTGGAGTTTATCAACTATGCAACCTAATCCGACCCTTTATGGCCAACAAAATAATAGCCAAAAGATTCGCTTTATTATCGTTACCTCGATTGTTGCGCTCGTTGTACTAGGTATCGCCGTCTGGGCGATCGTCGCTATGGTTAGCGGCAAAAACAAGAGCACGACCGCCACGACTGAAACCGTCGCGACCCAAGATCAAACCGACAAGACGAGCAAAGAAGCCGAAAAGAAATCTAGCAACATCACTTCGACTACCGAAGGCGTCACTAAAACCGTCCCGGCTCAGACAACTCCGGCCCCGGCTCCGACCAACGAAGACATCCCCTCGACCGGCCCGGAGGAGTTTTTGCCCGTCGCGCTGACCGCCGGTACTGCCGTCGCTTACCTCGGCTCGCGCAGACTTGCTAGAAGCTAATTTTGGTACATAAAAAAGCAATAGGTTTTTCCGAACAATGCGAGCCGCGCCCCGCCTTTATTACAACTACTACCTATCTGAACGACGACCATGCTTTAGGAGGAGTGAAGATAGGCTAGTCGTTGTAATAAAGGCGTGCTAACAGGCGGCGCGTGCCGCGTTCGGAAAAGCCTATTGCTTTTTTATACACTGTGCTATAATAGTAGTATCTAAAAAGGAGTATCGATGGGAAAATTAAAGATTAAGAAGCTTGCTTTCGGAGTCTTGTTTGCGAGCTTGCTTTTGCCGGTCGGCTCGGCCTTCGCTGATGACGATCCGGCGCCGATCGAAAACAATTTCGACGGCAAGGCCTACTTTGTTTGGGCTTGTGATGGTACCAAGGCTTGTTACCATCTTTTCGAAAACCTCAAGACCCCGGAAGAGGGTATCAACTATATCAAGGATACCGAGATTACCGACCAGAGCGGCAACGGCGTAGACTACGTCTTTAAACAGAAAAACGCCGACTGGGTCCTTCCGGACGACTTCGCGAGCGTCGAGAGCGATAGCTACGAGGATTATATCGGCGACGAGGATAAGTATACCCATGGCGTAACGATTATGGCTATCGCCTTCGGCGGCGGGGTAAATTCTATCGCGACCAACGAAGATTGGAACTTCCAGGTCGTTATCTACCGCGACGGCTACAAGGCGGTAACGGTCGGGGACAATGCCGACGACTATACTTATTTCCCGATGACCTGGGATTTTAACTATAATTATTATATCGACGTTTCCGGTACGACGGCCGCGAGTCCGGCGGTCGTTACGACCTACCTGAAAGAGCCGACGATTAAACTCAAGGTCGAAGGTATTACTTCGGTTACTCCGCTCGACGTCAATGCTAGCGCCGTGACCGTCTCGCCGAGCCTCGAGGGCTACGATCTGAAGTTTAACTCTAGCTACTACGACCACGTCGTCTTTGCCCTTAAGTCGAGCGACGGTAATACTTACTATCTCCGCGTCGCCCGGACCTCTCTGACAATTGTCGACAACTCCGGCCCAAACGTCGCCGTCTCGGAAAATCGCGTTATCTCCCATGTCATGTACCCGACCGGCTCCGCCGATGAAAATACCTACAAGGCCGTCGCGACGGTCGTCAAAAAGGACGGGACCAAATCGACTAGCGTATTTACTAGCGAGAAGATTGAAAATATCTATGGCTTTGGCGAAGCCGGAGAGACCGCCCAAGATATGACCATGCCTTGCGGCAAAAATCTGACTTGCGTCCAATTCTCCGTCAAGACCGGTAATATCCGCGAGATTCAAGGCGTCTACTTTAACATCATTAAAGACAGTTCTTCGGATGTCGTCTATCTAGGTACTTTTAGCGGCTCCGACCGCGGTACTTACTGGGACGCCGAGACGAGGAGGGTAATTTATGAGTAGGAGAAATCATATGAAGAAAATTGTTTGTAGTCTAGCTATCTTCGTTACGCTCGCTATTGCCGCTTTCGGGACGGCCGGCCGGACTATCGCAAAAGATATTAAGACTCTGAACGCCGAAATTGCCGACGGTACGATTTCTATCTCCGGTACTGCCGAGGCTGGTACGCTCGCCGTTGCTATCCTCGTCTATGACGAAGCTGGCTCGGAGTTGCTCGCGATGGAGACCGCCTCCGTCTCGGACGAAAACCTTTACTACGCCGAGATTAGCCTCGCCGACGGGACTTACCTTGGTAAGGTCGCCGACTACGACGGCGGCGATTACAAGACCGCTACCGTTTCTCCGGCTACTGAGGAAGAGGAGGAGAAGGTCCTCCCGGCCGCGCCTAATTCCGGTACTATCTAGTAAAAGAGCCGAGCCTTACCGCTCGGCTTTTTGTTGCTAAAAAGCGGTAAAAATGGTATAATTATATAGTCACAATTTTTTGTTGTTCTTTAAGAAGGAGGGTTCTATGAGAAAAATCAAGAGCGGCAAAGTCCGCGACATTTATGAGTACGAGAGTGGCTACGCCAACGAACTTTGTTTCGTAGCGTCTGATAGGGTGTCGGCTTTTGACTCGGTTATCCCCGGACTGGAGATTGAGGGCAAAGGTCGTATCTTGACCGAGCTTTCAGCAAACTGGGCCGAGGAAATTGAAACATGGAAAAATTCCGAAATCGAGACTGCCTATATTATGTTCGACGACGAACAAATCGAAGAAATCAAAAAAGACGGTATCGACTATCGGTACGCCCAGAGCCAGCTTGCCCTGGAGATGATTCCGATCGAAGCGGTCGTCCGGGGCTATCTTACCGGCTCGCTTTGGGAGGCCTATAAAAACGGTGCTCGCGAAATCTGCGGGCTCAAACTTCCAGATGGGTTGAAAGAGTCCGATAAGCTCCCCGAGCCTATTTTTACTCCGACGACCAAGGCCCCCGCCGGGGAACATGACGAGAACATAGACTTCGGCCAGATGGTAGAGATTATCGCGGACGCCGACCTTGTGCGGCTACCCGACTACGAGTACGACGTCAAAGGTCTTGCCGAAACGCTTCGCGAATGGTCGCTCGAACTCTACAAGCGTGCTTCAGATTACGCCGAAAAGAGGGGTATCATTATTGCCGATACGAAGTTTGAGTTTGGGCTCGGCGAAGATGGTCGGCTCTACCTCGGCGACGAAATCTTAACGCCGGATTCTTCGCGTTTCTGGCCTCAGGAAGAATACAAGCCGGGTCGCGCCCAGGGGTCTCTCGATAAGCAGCTTATCCGAGACTACGTCAAGGAGCAAAAGGCTAAAGGCGCTGCTATTAAAGGGCTACCGCAGGACCTCATCTTCAAGGTTCAGAACGCTTACGAACAGATTTTAAAAACTCTATTCCCGCCTGAATATTAAAATAAAGCCGAGCTTAAAGCTCGGCTTTTATTCTTCGGTAATGCCTTCGAGCGACTCAGTTCGGAGGTGTTTAACGAATTTCTTTACGTCCGAGTCGAGCTTGACCCCCGGGCTAAAAATCCCGTCCGGATCAAACGCTGTCCGGATTTTTTTGTAAAATTCGTGTACTGTCGGATTCTCTTCTTCGTTGACTACGAGCGCTTTAATGCGCCCTTCCGGCGAGCCGCCGGTTAAAATCCCGTCGTAGCTCTCGAGAAAATCGGTAAATTTCTTCAAAAACTTCAAAGCGTTGCCGCGCCCGCCGATCGTCCGCATGTCGAGGTCGGGTCGCAGGGAATAATTCGAAGTCAGATAATCTCCGTAGAGCGGCAATTCTTTTTTAGTCGCCTCCTCTAGCTCGGGGAGATGTTTGATAAACTCGAGTAGTCTCGTCTTCGGGACGAAGAAGTCGTCCGCGAGATATAGCCGTTCGCCGCGGATGTCGTCGTTCAGGTAGCTTCGCATAGCCGTCCGGATTCGCGAAAAATCCTTTGCGTTTTCGCGCGTCTCGAGTATCGCCGCCGCCGAATCGGGTATCCCGTCGAGGCAGGCTTTCATCTTTTTATTAGCCACGAACCGGTTATCGTCGAACGAAATAATCGCGATATAGCCCTTATTATAACGCTTCGCAAATAGCCCGAGCTCTTTGCCGTTTTCGGCCGCTTTCTCGAAGATGCTGGCGTCGTAGAGCTCGACCGCGAGCGGACCAAGCGAGTCGACCTTTTCGATATATTTAATCGCCCCTACCGCCGTCTCAAACCCGGCGGCGAACCGCGTCACTTTCGACGGCGCCGACTCGAGCCGAAGAATAACCTCGGTAATAATCCCGAGCGTCCCCTGGGAAGCATAGAATAGCGGGGTAAGCTCGAAGACCCGACTCCCTTCGCGCTCGACTTGGGTTACCATCTGGTACCCCGCCGCGTCGAGCGTCGGCTTTTGCATGATTAGCTCGAGCGGCTCCTCCGATTCGTTGATTAAGTCGTTTATTCGCCCATAAATTCCCGACTCGGGGTCGTCCTCGTCTTCAATTTTGCGTTGTAGCCCCCGTCGATTGTAATTTTTCGTCTGTAAAACGTTCCCGTCCGCCATGACCGCCTCGAGGCAGTCAACGTAATGCGAGATTCCATGGTATTTCCCGGCGTAGCCGTCGATCGCAAAGTTACAAATTAGCGACCCGATTGTCTCTTTCGGATTTGCATCAATCGGCAGAACTAGCCCATGTAGAGATAGCGCCGTATTCAATTTTTCAAGGGTAATCCCGGCCTGAACTCGGACTAATTTCGAGCGGGAATCAATCTCTTGGATTCGGTTCATTCGCTCCATCGAAATCAAAATCTTGTCGGTCAGGTCCGCGCCGGTCTTATCGAGTCCCGACCCGCGGACGGTCAAACTCGTCTTTATTCCGCGCTTGCGGAGCTGTTCCGTAAAGCGAACAATCCGTCGGACGTCGTCGGTACTTTCAGGCAAAACTACCATCTCCGGCGTCATCTTCAAGATGCTCCGGTCGGTCGAATATTTCTCGACAATTCGCGGTTCGTCGAAAACATTCCCGACGATGACCTGATTTAGTAGCTTTGATATATTACTCACTTCCCACCTTTTTATTTCGGACTGTTACTCCTATTTTAGCATAAGGCCTTTATTTTGGGTAGACTTTTTTTACCGGATTTGCTATAATATTCACCAGACAAGCCCGAGTGGTGAAATTGGTATACACGTATGCCTTAGGAGCATATGCCGCAAGGCGTGCTGGTTCGACCCCAGTCTCGGGCACCATTTTTTCGTATTAAAATCGGTTATCTCGGCATTTTTCCGACCTTGCTCTATCGATAATAGCGCTTCGGTCGGAGAAAATACCGACCTAACCGATTTTTCTTACGAAAAAATCCTTAATAATATTTCGAACGAAGAAACCACCAATCTAGGCGATTTTAGCTAACAAATTTCCTTTTGTTTGTCTTTTATTTTTCTCCCTTAAGTGCTATAATATCTCCTATGAAGACTACAGCAAAGAACTTATCAGAAACCAAGGTGGAACTTACAGTTACTCTTGAGAAAGAGGACTTAAAAAAGGCGAGAGTTCTCGCTATTGAGCAATTAGCTAAACAGATTAAAGTCGCGGGCTTTAGAAAAGGCAAAGTCCCGGCGGATGTTGCCGAACAACATCTAAACCCGAACGATATTTCGAGCCAGACGATTGACCTCGCCGTTCGGATGACCGTCCCGGAGGCTTTTAACCAGGCGAAGAAAGTCGCGCTCCAAATCCCGAATGTCGAAGTGACGAAGTATGTCCCTGACGAGACGGCCGAGTACAAGCTGACCGCTGATATTCTCCCGGACGTCAAAGTCGGACCGTATAAAAACCTGAAAGTTAAAAAGGAAAAGGCCGAAGTTAAGGAAAAAGATATTCAAGAAATTCTTGATGGTATCGCGAAGTCCCGGGCCGAGAAAAAGGCGGTTAAGCGCGCCGCCAAGCTCGGCGACGAAGTCATTATCGACTTTACCGGCAAAAAGGACGGAAAGCCTTTCGACGGCGGCTCGTCCAAAGATTATACGCTCCTTCTCGGCTCGAAGACTTTTATCCCGGGCTTCGAAGACGGTATCGTCGGCCACGAGCCGGGCGATAAGTTCGACGTCCCGCTGACCTTCCCGAAAGATTACGGAGCGAAACACCTCGCCGGCAAGAAGGTCGTTTTCGAAATTTTAGTCAAACAGGTCAACGAAGTTACCCCGCCGAAGTTTGATGCCGACTTCGCGAAAGCGTGCGGCCCGTTTAAGAATATGGACGAATTAAAGGCCGATATTAAGAAAAACCTCGAGGCCCAGAATGCCCATCGTATCGAAGAAAAATATAAAGACGACCTCGTAACCGCGCTTGTCAAGGGCTCGAAAGTCGCCGCTCCGGAGGTAATGATTGAGGACCAAGTTCGGATGATTCGGGACGATATTACGCGCAACGCCGCCGCCCAAGGTCTCGGCTTCGATGATTACTTAAAACAAACTGGCCAGACCGAAGAGGACTGGAGTAAAGAAGTTCATAAAATCGGCGAGGCTAGAGTAAAGGCTTCGCTCGTCCTCCAAGTCCTTGCTCGCGACCAGAAAATTTCCGCCGACGACAAAGAGGTCGACGCTAAAATCGCCGAGCTCCGCGACGTCTACCAAAAGTCTCCGGAGGCCCTGAAAAATCTCAAAGACCCGCGCGTCCGACAAGACATCAAAAACCGTCTGACGATCGAGAAAGTTCTCGACTTCCTCCTCGCGGAGAACAAATAGGTAGCCTCTCAAGAAGACAAACCGCTAAATAGCCCTTCGGGGCTATTTTTATTGAAAAACGCTTGCAGATTCTAGCCGAGCTTGCTATACTAAAAGTAGGCTAGAATTAAATCATCGTGTAATTTAAGATTTGATATTGATTGTATATCGTGTATGGACCGCTACGGAACGTCGAGTAATTAAAGAGGCCCTGTATCGGGACACGCTCCTCTCTACTCGACGTGGAGAGCGGCGGTCCGCACGATGATTCTAGCCGATCGTCCGATAGAGGGTCTCTTTGAGTTCAACTTGGCCGCTACCGGATGGCGGCCACTTTATTTGGCTGGATAGTTAAATTAAGATTGGAGGTTACATGAGCCACAACAATACAAACCAAACTAATTTGAAATACCTTAAGGGTACTAGAGTTTTATCACCCAGCTCGAGTACCCTTAAGGGAGTTCAACTTATTACGTTTGTAATGGTTGGACTCCTTACCTCCTTTGGACTAAGTCTAGTTCTCAGCCATTCCGCTTATGCCGCCTTCTCGGCTAGTATTTCTCGGAGCGGGACAATCAATCTCGCCGAGTCCGGTTCGGACAGTATTCGCCCTACTAGTTCCGGTACGCTCGGTACCGGAAGCGATACGGTTTCGATTACGACGAACTGTACCTACGGCGGATACAATCTCTACGTCTCGGCTACCAGTACCGGCGGAACGAACTTAAACCTTTC
>JAFUBU010000077.1 GCA_017460045.1 Candidatus Saccharimonadota bacterium | reverse complement strand
AGTGAGATTTTTGGGGAATTTTGGAGATTTTTTCGCCCCTGTTGTGGGGCGATTTTACACCTGTGAAAAAGGCTCGATACCCCCTCTTGACATGGGGGGGGGGCTATAATAGACCATATAAGGTTTATGCTCCGAAATGGGTGAGACCGGAATATTAAATCAAGAGGTAATATTGGAGGTTAAGGTGTCAAAGCCAACTATACAAAATAATTTATCAGAAAGAACTAAAACCCTAGCAGAGAGGTTCGCTTGCTGGACGAGCGGCAGAGGATTTTCACCCACCTCGGCCGCTCGTCTAGGGGTCCAAGAACAAAATAATCTTGGACCCCGTACCTCCTTTGGTGGTAAGTGCTTTAGCATCTCCGCACTTATCAGTTCCATACTCCTCGGAGGTATGGCGTTCGGGCTTTTAGATAGCCATTCCGCTTATGCCGCCTTCTCGGCCAGTATTTCGCGGAGCGGGACAATCAATCTCGCCGAGTCCGGTTCGGACAGTATCCGCCCGACTTCCTCCGGGACGCTCGGGACGGGAAGCGATACGGTTTCGATTACGACGAACTGTACCTACGGCGGATACAACCTCTACGTCTCGGCGACTAGTACCGGCAGTACGGATTTAACCCTCCCGGGCGACGCAGATTATATCCCGACTTCTTCCGCCGCTACCGGCTCGGAAACAACTCTTTCCCGCGATACCTGGGGAGTAGGGAAAACCGCTTCGGCTTTTTCTGGCCTGCCGTCCTACGCCGCCGACGCTAGTACGCTAACGCCGTTTTATACCGGGACTACTTCCGCTTCCTACGATTTCTACTATGGCGTAAACGTCTCTACCGCTAAGACTCCCGGTACCTACGGCGGGGAAGTCCTCTATACCGTCCTAATGAACGACGCTTGTCTAAAATATACGTTAAACTTCAACGGCAATTCTGCTACGACTAATACTCTAACTTCCCAAGACCTAACCTTCGATAGTACGATCGACCTCTCGACTATTTCCGATAGTACCAAAATCGCCCGGACTGGCTATACCCTAACCGGCTGGAAAGACCAAAACAATAATGAATACGGAATAAGCGGTACAGCCGATGTAAACCCGAGCGACTTAAGCTCAGTAACCCTAACCGCCCAATGGCAAATCAATTCTAACAACGTAACAGTATCTAAAGGTACAAACGTCACTACCGTTTCTGGCACAAACTCTTACGACTACGATTCTACCGTAACGATTTCCGCTACGGCTTTCTCTACCGGCTACCACTTCTCCGGTTGGACGGTAAACTCGGGCGGAGTAACGCTCTACTCCAACTCTAGCATGACTACTGCCAGCACAACTAGTACTCCCGCCTACTTCAAGATGCCAGACAACGACGTAAAGGTAACCGCTAATGCCGCCGCTAATACTTATACAATCGCCTACAATAACGGCGGAGGCTCAGGTACTGCTCCGAGTAGCCAAACCGGTACTTACGGCGGTACTATTACGACAAGAGCAAACACCTTTAGCCGTACTGGCTACCAATTCGCTGGTTGGTCTACGACTAATGGCGCATCCTCCGCAACCTGCTCTGCCAGCGCTTCTTGCTCCGTCTCTACGCTTGCTTCTAACGCTGGCGTGACCGGCACCAATGGCGCTACGATCAATCTCTACGCCGTCTGGACTCCAAATACCGTATCTATTACTTACTCGGCTAACGGCGGTACTGGCGCCGCTAGTAAAACTTCCGAGACTGGTAAATACGGAACTAACATTACGATGCCAACAAAGAATACTCTCGCCAGGACAAACTATACTTTCCTCGGCTGGAGCTTAAGTTCCACCGCCACTTCCGCAACCTGGACCGCTGGCCAAACTGGTGTAAACCCCACCGCCATTAACAGTAGCCTTTCCTCCTCTACTGGCCTTTCTACGACGGTTTATGCAGTTTGGCAAGCGAGTGGAGCGGCGGACTGCTCGAGCTCGGTGCACCCGACTACTAGCACGGGATGTAAGATGAAAGACGGGAATACTTGGATCTACGGTAATTCTGGTAGCACTTTAACTTGGAACACCCTCTGCACCTCGTCCAACAACTGTAACTCTGCAACCTATTGCCCATCTGGCTATTCCGTCCCGACTAAAGCTATATTCGACTCGCTAATCTCCGCCCAAGGCTCTGGCTCTCAACTTTATTCCGTCCTCGGCCTCTCTAGCGTTCGCCGCTTCTGGTCCTCTACGCAGTACACCAGCAATACCTCCTACGCGTACCGCTTGGACGTCGGCAGTTCAAGTGCCCTCGTCGGCAACAGCAACAAGACCAATTCGCGCTATTTACTCTGCTATAAGTCCTCCTAGCCCCCTCGATTTCCCAACGGAGAAAAAACTTTAAATTTTGAATCGATACACTGGAGCAAGATAACTATAATGAACCACTAACCAAAAAGGAGAAAATGAAATGGGTGATGAATCCCCAGGTAAACAACTAAAGCAACCGGAACCGAAAGCCGGGCCTGAGTCCAAAGGGGCTGAAAAAGGAAAAGTGTCGAAGAAAAAACAAGACATCAAGGCGGAGATCGGACGGAAACGCAAGGAAAACTACTATAAAATCAAGGCGAAGGTCCTGGAGGCGGAGAAAAATAACCGCGAGTCGCTCTACGTCGTAGAAATGCCGGATGGGTGGTACATGATGATGGGGAATTCGGCGGTAATCTATGCCAACGATTTGGCGAACAGGCTAAAAATTAGCGTAAAAATAATTCAGGATAGGGATTACCGCCATACGGCAATCGACGGGATTGTAACGTTCCAGGATCTTGAGGTGTTTGAGCGGCGGATGAGGGAGTTGAAGATAAAGCAACGCCACAGAAGCGAGGGAATTATTATCTACGACCTCGGGAAAGATGCGTATACGGATGAGAAAATTGAAGAACTGAAGCATGAGAACGAGGTCCGAATCGAGCGGGCAAACAAGCTGATTGTCCCGGAGGTAATCCTGCCAGAGCTAAAGCTCCGGCTTCAAGAACTTTCGCGCGCGATACACCCCGGGGTAAGGAACATGGATCCGGCGGGAAGAGATTTGGTCGGGAGGGAGATCGACGGGGTCGCCGGGAAACTGGTCGAGGATTTTTTCCTGGCGGCGAACGGTTGGGATGATATGTTTCTCTTTCGCGACCGGTCGATTCGAGACCT
>JAFUBU010000076.1 GCA_017460045.1 Candidatus Saccharimonadota bacterium | reverse complement strand
TGCAGCGAAGTTATAGAAGTTGCCCATTGTGTAGTGACCGTTTTCACTGTTACCGCCGCAAGTTGCATCTTGGTTTGTACAGTAATAGAATGTGTCGCCATTGTCATAATAGTTAGTATTAGGACCGGACATTTCTTTGGGCACTACGTAGCGGTAGCCTGGGTCTACAGAGTACGGAGTATTGTAGTCGTTTGTCCAATCGGAAGCAAAGCCACCATTTTGCGAATTACTACCATTATAAGTTACGATGCCACCGGAAGCACCTGAGGCCGTATTGTTGTAGGTAGTAGAATCTATTGTGGAGCGGACTGGGGTCCAGGAAGTAACGGAGTGAAGGTCTGTATCAGCAGAGGTAAGAGCAACGGAGCTGTCTAGGTCTAAGTCTAGGTTCTGCGTCATCCAGACGTTGCCATCTTTGAGTTTGGTGACCCAGTAGTATTTGTTGTCGCGTTTGTCGCGGAGTTGGACGGATTCTTCCATGGCGAGGGCGGAGGCGTAGTCGGAAGAGAAGCTTTGCATGGTGTCGTCAAAGAGACAGCGGACTGAAAAGCCTAAGCCACGGCTAATCGACTGTGATGACCATACTCGTAGAGGACTCGAATAACCTCGGTAGCCATAGCCGAGTGTTCGCACGTTTGCTCCGTCATTAGGAGTAGCGCTGGTTGTGGCCGTAGCATATTGAGCATAACCATCATTCACTAGTTCACCATTCCAATAGTACCCATTCATCCCAATATTAGGAACGGTGCTCGCGCAGGTTCCGGCTTGACTACAAAATTGACTACCCGTTTGGCTGAGCCACTCATTTTCAGATAGTCCATACTGTACGGCCATCTGATACGTATCAGATTGTAAGGCTTTTTCCTCAGTAAATTCCCCAGTGCGAGACGTGGGCAGCTTCCACCCGGCCGGACAAATAGAGTATGGCGCATCAATATTATCTTCATATATACCTACTCCGGACCCCAAAGTGGTTGCGGTCCAATTATAGTACGACAACAATCCTCCAGTGGTATATTCTTCATTCCCAGAATTATATACCGCTGCCATCTCTTGCTCCGTAAAACCCGTACCATACTTTGACGCTTCGGGAAGTCTGTTCCCCTCCTGGAAACCGTTGGCGACGGGGAGAGTGTAGCCCGGAGCCATGTCGGTATCTTCGGAAGTTAAGACTATGCCACCAGCGAGGGTTAAGTTCTTGGTCATCCAGTATTTGCCGTCTTTAAGTTTGGCTACTGTGTATTCCTGACCATCGCGGCGGTCATACAATACTGCTGTATCGTGGACATTTGGCATGGCAGCGGCGAGAGAGCTAGGAGTGGCATCTTGCATATAGTAAAGGTTGGGGGCGACGTTATTTACGGCTAGGAAATTAATGGCAATAGAATATTCTCCGCTTGGGATATCGGTATTTAGCTTTACGCCAAAAGTAAGAGTACTGGTTTCACCACTGCTGCCAGTAATATTGCCATTAGAACTAACGGGTACATTATAATTTGCTAGCATAGGCTGGAAGTTGGTATCAGTATACTTGGTGCTGGTACGCTTAAAGCCCCAACGGTTGTTTGGAAAATCGTTTTGTGCAGTAGCAGAAGCCAGAGTTTCAATAACCGGCGCACTACTGTCCGCTGTACTCCGAGAGAGGGACGAAGTAGCAGCGGACATAGTAAGAGTATAACCTTTATCATCGGTGGTCATCACATTAACGCCTACATCTTGTGAGCCGAAGACGCCCTCGGCAGTAGGATTAAGTGAGATAGGGGTACCAGGATTTAGTGTAACGGTAAGGCTAGGGTTATCAGTAACGGTAAGATTATAAGTATCAGTAAGGGCGCTAGAATTCATGAGAGCATTGCCTACATATATATTAATATATAGGAATGATAATATAACAAGAAACGAAACAGGAAGTATTAGGCGGGTGGCACTAAATGCTTCACCGAAGGGCCTCCGGAGCGCGGCAGCGCGAGGATGAGCGGCGTCCGCCCGTGGCGACGGGCCGGACGAACGCAGCCCGAGGGGGAGCATTAGTGACAGGCCCCGCCT
>JAFUBU010000075.1 GCA_017460045.1 Candidatus Saccharimonadota bacterium | reverse complement strand
CTAGAAACGGACCTAATCTGCGATACATCGCACTGAACGGCCGTTGTTCTTGCTGTTGAAGCTCCGGTACACAGTAGACGAACTAAAGTTTAAGCTGTACCCGTTAGTCGAGCTGTACTGCGTAGACGACCAATAGACCCCGAACGAGCCCTGATAGTACCAGCCCGACGAGTAGAAGACCCCGCCGAGGACGAAGCTCCAAGGGGACGACTGAAGAGCGGTGGAGCCAGTAGAACTATTGCCCACTATAGCGGCTAAGCCGGTAGAGGGGGTACCCGAAGAAGAGTTGTCGGCATATTCTGCACTAGTTGGGAGTCTCCAACCAGCTGGGCAGACTTTTTGAGCGGCTCCGTAGGAGTAGTAAGAGTGTTGGGAGTAAGCATTGCCGCTAGAGCTTGGGCCGTTGATATATTGGAGATTAGAATCGGAGTTAGTAGTGGACCAGCCACTTGTACCAGTCCGGTTATAGATTGGCGCATTTGAAGTAGTAGAACCGGCAGAAGTATCAGTAGAGAGGACAAGGTTTTGCCCTTTCGTAATAGAGCCACCCGTAACATAGCCGAGGGAAAGGTCTTGCGTCATGATACACTTACCAGCAATGTTGGCTACGGTGCTAGAACCGATACCTTCGTAGGTTTGGTCAGTAGGGATGCGGTAGATAGTATAAGTTTGGTTATCGCGGGAGTCAGTCACGGTAGCGGTGTGGCCGGAGCCGACGCTTGTACAACTAAAGCTTTGCATCGTGCCTTTATTCCCATCGTCTACCGGACCAGAGCTCTTCCAGACCGCGTAGACCGTTGTCGAGAGACCGGTCGAAGAGGAGAGATTGCTATTTATTGCAGTCGGGTTTACGCTCGTTTGGCCAGCGGTCCAGGTCGCACTTGTCGCGGTAGAGGAGAGGCTCCAGCCGAGGAAATCGTAGCCAGATTTGGCGAGGGTGTTCTTCGTCGGCATTGTGATATTCGTGCCATATTTAGCGGATTCCGAGGTCTTACTCGCTGAGCCGGTCCCGCCATTGGCTGAATAAGTAATGCTGAGCGTATTCGGCGTCCAGACGGCGTAGAGGTTAATCGTCGCACCGTTCGTACCGGTTACGCCGGCGTTAGAAGCGAGTGTCGAGACCGAGCAACTAGCACTTGCGCTACAAGTCGCCGAGCTTGCACCGTTGGTGGTAGACCACCCGGCGAATTGATAGCCGGTCCGGGAGAAGGTATTGGCCCTCGTCGTGATAGTTCCGCCATAAGTGCCGAATTGGTCGCTTGGAGCAGTACCGGTACCTCCACCGTTGTTATACTTTATTGTGTAAGTATTTGCCGCAGCGTTAGCAGTAACGGTTACAGCGTTATCGGGCATTTTAAAGTAGGCTGGAGTAGAAGTTGTAGAAGTGGTAGTCATGCTAGAGTTGGAGTAGAGCGTTACTCCGCCCGAGTTTACCGTCCAACCGGAGAAGTGGTAGCCGGTAGAGAAAGCGGTAGCGGAAATCGTTACGGTACTATTGTAATCGTAAGTTCCAGTTCCGCTCGTCGTTGTGACGTTTGTTCCTTTCGATACTGTTACGTTGTTAGAATTGATTTGCCATTGGGCGGTTAGGGTTACTGAGCTTAAGTCGCTTGGGTTTACGTCGGCTGTACCGCTTGTTCCGTATTCATTATTATTTTGGTCTTTCCAGCCGGTTAGGGTATAGCCGGTTCGAGCGATTTTGGTACTGTCTGAGATAGTCGAGAGGTCGATCGTACTATCGAAGGTTAGGTCTTGGGAAGTTAGAGTATTCGTCGTAGCGGAGTTGCCGTTGAAGTTTAATGTGTACTTTAGACAAGCGTCGTTCATTAGGACGGTATAGAGGACTTCCCCGCCGTAGGTACCGGGGGTCTTAGCGGTAGAGACGTTTACGCCGTAGTAGAAATCGTAGGAAGAAGAGGTTGTGCCGGTATAAAATGGTGTGAGTGTACCAGCATTTGCCGTATAGGCTGGAAGCCCCGAGAAAGCACTAGCGGTTTT
>JAFUBU010000074.1 GCA_017460045.1 Candidatus Saccharimonadota bacterium | reverse complement strand
TAGAATTAATGTAGAATGTGAATATTAATGTAAAATGAAAGGAATAAAGCGATGTCTGTAGTGATGGACATATCGCGGGTAGAAGGGATAAGTATGGTGGGCAAAAATGAGCAAATGACGAATGATTTGGCCGGTCGGATTTTTCGAGCGAGAATTAGTTCGTCTGGACAGGTAACGATACCGGTAGAAATACGAAAGAAGCTTGGGGTAGAGAAAAACGAGGAGGTTAATTTTGAGGTAAGCGACGATGCAGTAGTAGTAAAGCGACCGATGACTTGGGACGAATTTGCCGAAAAGCAACAGGCGCGGGTTGAGGAACTAAAGCGGAAAAATCCGAAATTTGCGAAAGCGTTAGAGAAGAACAAGGGTAAAACGGCTAATGAGATGCGAGACGAATGGATGGCTAGCTCGGAAGGTAAAGCATACTATAAGGAGAAATATGGAATCTAGAATTAAAGATGTTGAGATGTTGGATACTTGCGTAGTATTAAGGATGATCTTACGAGACGTCCCGGAACAAGCTAAGCGAGCGGTCAAGATATTGTCTAGAAAAGGAAAGAGGTTTTATATCTCGGAGATGGTGATTTATGAAGCGGCGTATGTAATGGAGAAACGGATGGAGATGCCAAGAGAGTACATTGTGGATAGTTTAAAAGATTTTCTTTCGGGGGAGAATATTTGTAACGGCGTGGGGATATTTAGTGGAGTATTTCAAATGTATCTGGAACATCCGAAGCTGTCGTTTGCCGATTGCTATTTGGCGGTGCAAGCGGGTTCCCAGGGGACAACGCCGCTATGGACGTTTGACCGAAAACTGGCGGGGCAGACGGAAGAGGGGGAGTTGGCGTAAAGCCCGGGAGTATTTTGAAGGGATTTGTGGTATACTAGATATAATATGGAAGAGAAAAAGAGTTTGAAGGAGAGGGGAGTAAAGATTATTGCGTTTGTCGGGATGGCCGGGAGCGGGAAGAGCGTAGCGGTAGATTATATGACCGAGAAGGGGGTCCCGAAGATTTATTTCGGGGGGATGATTTATAAAGAGATGAAGCGGAGGGGAATAGAGCGGACTCCGGACGGGGAAAGCGAAAAGAAGTTTCGCGAGGAAATTCGACGGACGGAGGGGAAAGATTGGGTAGTCAGACAAGTGATTAACGAAGTTTATAATCTTGTAGAGGCGGGACAAAAGCGAATCGTGTTAGATGGGGTGTATTCTTGGACTGAGTACAAGATTTTGAAGCACGAGTTTCCGGGGGTGTTGACTTTTGTGGCGGTAGTCGTAGATAAGAGCTTGAGATATAAGAGAGTAGCGGTAAGGCCGGAAAGACCGTTTAGCTTGGACGAGATTAAAGAGCGCGACCGGAGCGAGATTGAGAACTTAGAGAAAGGCGGGCCGATCGCGGGGGCGGATTATTACATCCTTAATAATAATACAGTCGAAGATATGGAAGCGCGCTTAGCAGAGATTTTGAAGGAAATTGAATTTTAATGAAAAAGCTCGTAATCATCGACGGAAAGAGCGTATTTTATCGGGGGTATTATGCGATGGGGGCGCTTTCGACTTCGGACGGTACGCCGACGGGAGGTATTTATGGATTTGCGGTGATTGCGATGGAGATTGTAAAGGAGATTCGGCCGGATAAGGTCGTCGTAGCTTGGGATAAGGCGAAGACGAGCGTCGCGAAAAGAGTCGCGATTTACTCGGAGTACAAGGCCGGGCGAAAGAAGCCGGGGGAGGATTTTTATGCGCAGATACCGATGCTTAGAGAATTGGTGGATGCGCTAGGGTGGGACTTTAT
>JAFUBU010000073.1 GCA_017460045.1 Candidatus Saccharimonadota bacterium | reverse complement strand
GGCCCGTGAAAAGCCTCAGCAAATCGGGTACGGTCAGATTCAACAAAAAACTAGTTCAAACCTTTCATATCAGAGGTTTGAACTATCGGCGTTACTACTTGCGTAGGCCCAGGGCAGATACCGTCGCTTTGTAGCTGTCGAAATCGGTTTTCTCGAGGTACTTGAGGAGCTTTTTGCGCTTGCCGACCATCTGCATAAGGCCGCGGCGAGCCATAAAATCGTGTTTGTTGGACTTTACGTGCTCAGTAACTTCGAGAATACGCTCGGTCAAAATGGAAATTTGGACCTCAGGGGAACCAACGTCGTTCTTGCTACGAGCGAGCTTAGCAATAGCCTCGCCTTTTTTCTCTTTGGTAATCATATATTTGAAATTATAGCACACCTTGTTACTCTTGGCAAGAGTTTTCTTGCATCCAGAGGTCGAGAGGGAGAGCGTCCTCGACTTTATAGCGATCGATTTCGGTCCGACGGAGGGCAGTAAGATAGGCGCCGGTACCGAGATTTTGACCGATGTCTTCGGCGAGAGAACGAATATAAGTCCCGCTCCCGACTTTGCAGTCGATTTTTAGGTAAGGGAAGGAGTAGTCGAGGAGGTTGATTTCGTAGATGATTACTTTTCTAGTCGGCATTTCAACCTCTTGGCCTTTTCGGGCGAGGTCGTAGGCGCGGCGGCCGTCGATTTTGACGGCGGAGAAACGGGGGACGGTCTGGGTAATTTCGCCTTGAAAAGTCTTTAGAGCCTGTTTTATGGCGGAAACGGTCGGAGGAGTTTCGACGGAGCGACTTTCTAGCTCGCCTTCGGGGTCGCCGGTAGTGCTGGTCCAGCCGAGCTTCAAAGTCGCTTCGTAGCGCTTGTCCTTTTTCAAAAACTCTTGGCATTTTTTGGTATTTTTACCGGTCATCAAGATAAGGAGGCCGGTCGCGAAGGGGTCGAGAGTCCCGGTATGGCCGACTTTGATTTTTTTGCCGGCTTTTTCGGATAAAATACGGCGGACGCGAGCGACGACGCCGAAAGAGGTCATCTCTGCGGGTTTATCAATGAGAATAATTTGGTCAAACATAGAGTTATTGTACCATAAAAATACCCTCGCCGGTAGGCAAGGGTATTTAAGGTACTAAGCCTCTTCGCTGTAGGCGAAGAGTTCGTCGAAATCTTCCTGAAAAAGGAGTCCGACGATATTTTTACTATCCATGGTATGGAGCGCTTTTGCGGCGTAGAGGTTGTTGGATTTTTTGATTTCCTCTAAAGTCGCAAGAGTAGCTTGGCGCTCTAGCGCCTCCTTCGACCTTGGAAGGGGCAGCCCTAAAAAGCTGATAAAATGCTCAAGGAGCATCCGAGTAGTTTCGACATCATAGGCTCGCTTTTTAGGGTCTTTTTCGCCCCGAATTCGACCGATACATTCCTTGTAAAGACTGTAACCATTGTAATTGCAAATATGGTTATCGTCGTTGAGGAATTGGCGGAAACTACCGATGAATAAATTCTTGTAGAAAATATCCAAGGTCAGTTTCGCTTCGGTCAAAAATTGCTTCGTCGAAGCCTCTCCATCCGGGCAAGTGGGCATAAGTTGATAAACTGTTACGTCCTTTACCGCGTCGTATTGCGGGAAAAGAGGAGTAAAGTTTATCAGCTTGCGCCCTTTTTCCTCGAGAAGTGCGTCCTGCATTTTATGCTGGACGGCGTTCCAGATTTCGATAACCGGGTCATCGACGCCCGGCTCGGTCTCGAGTTTACCATGAATAGTGATTGCGCCAACGCCGGTTTTTTGGTTAAACCTAACGCCGTTGGCGCGAATTTTTAACGTACTACAACACATAAAACTACCCCCGATTAATTAATGTCATTAGTAACGCTAACGATTATATCACAAATTGACGAAAAATTCAAGAGATGATAAAATAAATATAGTAATTAATAATTTGGGAAGATGACAGACATATGCGCGGGTCGCAGACGCGAGCGTATGTGTGTTATTTTCCCGAAGAAAGGTAGATTTTTATGGATATTATCAATCCTAAGGGATTAAAAACCACAATCGTCGAGACGGAATGGCAAGGGCGGAAGCTGTCGCTCGAGGTTAACCGAGTAGGATTTCGGACAACTTCGTCGGTAGTAGTAAGATATGGCGATACGGTCATTCTCGGGAGCGTCGTAGTCTCGAAAGAACCGGTCGAACAGGATTTCTTCCCGCTCTCGATTGATTATGAAGAAAAGTTTTACGCGGCGGGGAAGATTTCGGGTTCGAAATTCTTGAAGAGGGAAGGAAAGCCGGCGGACGAAGCGATTCTAGTCGGGCGGCTAATCGATCGGCCGATTCGTCCGCTATTTCCGAAGGGCTATAGACAGGAAGTACAGGTCGTCGCGACGGTACTCTCGATGGACCCGGGATTTCGGCCGGACGTAGTCGGGATGGTAGCGGCGTCGTCGGCGCTACTAAACGCCGGAGTACCGTTTGATGGGCCGGTAGCGGGGCTACGGATCGGGCGTATCAACGGCGAGTTTAAGGCGTTCCTCAGCCCTGAAGAGAGAGAAACTTCGGACTTGGACTTGGTCGTAGCAGTACGCGGAGATAAGGTCATGATGGTCGAAGCGGGGGCGAAAGAAGTCCCGGAGGAAGTAATTATCGAAGCGATGAAGTGGGCAGTACGCGAGTGCCAGCCGGCGCTAGAGCTTCAAAAGAAGTTGCGCGAGATGCTAGAAGTAGCGGAGAAGGAATACAAGCTCGTCTTGCCGGATGAAGAAATTCAAGAGAAAGTCGATAAGTGGGCCGAGAAGCATTTTGGAAAGAAGGGCGAAGTAATCCGCGGGAATGTCTTAGAGCGGAGCGAGATTTGCGATAAATTGCGCGACGAAATGGACGCGGAGTTCGTCGCCGAGCTTGGCGAAGGGGAGACGCCGGAAGAGAAAGAGGCGGATTATAAAGTCAAGTTTGCGAAAGATTACCACGAAGCGTTTAACCTCGCGGTCGACCACGAAGTTCGGCGAGCGATCATCGAAGATGGGACGCGGCCGGACGGACGGAAACTGACCGAGGTACGACCGTTGTCGTCGCAAGTTGGGATTTTGCCGCGGACGCATGGCTCGTCGCTCTTTACGAGAGGGCTAACGCAAGCGATGAATATCGTTACCCTGGCGCCGCTATCGTTTGCGCAGATTGTTGACACAATGGAAGTAACGGACGGAGAGAGGCGCTATATGCATCATTACAACGCGCCGTCTTATACGATTGGGGAAGTCGGGCGGCTCGGTTCGCCGGGGCGTCGCGAGGTCGGGCATGGCTATTTAGCAGAGAGAGCGCTCTTGCCGGTTTTGCCGTCGAAGGAAGATTTCCCGTACGCAATTCGAAGCGTAACGGAAATTATGTCGCAAAACGGATCGACCTCGATGGCGGCGACTTGTTCGTCTTGTCTGGCCTTGATGGACGCGGGCGTACCGATCGTGCGACCGGTCTCGGGGGTAGCGATGGGGCTAATGGTCGACGTACCGAAGGGAGTCGAAGTTACGCCGGCCGATATCGATAAGGCCTACGTTCTGACCGATTTGATGGATGCGGAAGATTTTGCAGGCGACATGGACTTTAAGGTAACAGGTACGACCGAAGGGGTAACGGCTCTACAGATGGATATGAAAGTTCATGGGCTACCGGTAGAAATTCTCGAGAAGGCGATTAAGCAGTCGCACGAAGGAAGAATGTTTATCCTAGACCATATGCTTTCGGTCTTGTCTGCGCCGCGCGAGAAGATTTCGAAGTATGCGCCGCAGATTGAGAAGCTGACGATTAAACCGACTAAAATTGGTACGGTAATCGGTAAGGGCGGGGAAACGATTAACAAGATTGTCGAAGAGACTGGAGTAATGATTGATATTGACGACGACGGCTTAGTAACGTTCGCTGGGACTAACCCGGAGGCGATTACTCGAGCGGTCGAATGGGTCAAGGGTCTCGTCGAGGAGCCGGAAGTCGGGAAGATTTACAAGGGCAAGGTCGTTACGATTAAGGACTTTGGAGCGTTTGTGAATATTCTCCCGGGGATTGACGGGATGCTCCACGTTTCGCAGATTCGCGACGAGAAGGTAGCGCGGGTCGAGGACGTGTTGCACGTCGGGCAGGAGGTTAATGTGAAGTTGACCGCTATCGACCAGAAAGGCAAACTGAGCCTTACAATGAAGAAGGTCATCCAGCCCTAACGAGCTAAAGAAAGAAGTTAGCAAACTGTTTCTTGAACGCTGTCCGCCGCCTGCTACCGCCTAAAAATTACAATAAATAGCCTATCCTCAGACCTCCTAAAGGAGGGTCGGTCTTCGGATAGGTATTTATTGTAATTTCCGCGGGGCGGACGACGCATTGTTCAAGAAACAGTTTGCTAACTTCTTTCTCAAGTTCAAGGCCTCGTGAACTGAGTTTTGCTACTTGCCCGTTTGTTATTGGCTGGCGAGGCTATAGGTTTCGCCTTCGAACAGCGCTGGCTCGCTTAGCACAGAAAAGCTTCGCTTGTCTGTGCTAGCTTCGCCCAGCTAGTTCGTCGAACTCGTCCATGCTGTGGATAAGGACTTCGCGGGGTTTGTTGCCGTTGGCTTCGCCGATGACGCCGATTTCTTCGAACCAGATAGCGAGGCCGGAGACGAAACCATGGCCCTTGCCGAGGTAAGTCTGGAGCATCGCGGTAGCGAACTTGCCCTTCGAGAGGGTAATTTCGACGGCTTTGCGGACGACCGGGTCGTTCGGGTCGAAGCGGCGGCCCATGTCGCCAATCGCGCCGCCCATCGCCGGGCCAGCGCCAACCGAGACGGCTTGGGAAATAACTTCCTTATTGTATTCTGGAGGACGTTGCTCCTTGAGGAAGTTGGCGACTTTGATCTCTTCTTCGTCTTCGAGCATAGCTCCCTGAATACGGCGGGGAACGCCTTGCATTTCGGTCGTCAGCATTAACATATCGCCTTTACCGAGGAGCTTTTCGGCGCCGCCCTTATCGAGCATGACCATCGAGTCGGTCGTACTCGAGACAGCGAAAGCGATACGAGCCGGGACGTTGCCCTTGATAAGGCCGGTAACGACCTTGACGATCGGCTTTTGGGTAGCAAGGACGAGGTGGATACCGGCAGCGCGCCCCATCTGGGCGATACGGACGATAGGCGGCTCCATTTCTTTGCCGGCTTGCATCATAATATCGGACATCTCATCGATGACGATAACAATATAGGGCATTTTACCGCCGTCGTGTTTTTGTTCGTTGCCATCGGCGTCAGGGACGACGACTTTGCCGCCATCTCCGGCTTTTTTCTTGTTGTAAGAAACGATATTTTTAACGCCTTCTTCGGCGAAGAGGGTATAGCGGCGAGTCATTTCGTTGACCGCCCACTTAAGGGAGGAGACGGCCTCGGCAGTCTCGGAGATAATCGGAGTCAAAAGATGGGGAATATCGGCATATTGAACCATCTCAACGCGCTTTGGGTCGATAATGATAAACTTAAGGTCGGAGGGGGAGTTGCGATAGAGGAGGGAAACAATCATGGCATTGGTCATAACGGACTTACCAGAGCCGGTCGTACCGGCGATGAGGAGGTGGGGCATCTTGGCGAGGTTGGCGACGACGGTTTTACCGGAGATGTCTTTACCGACCGCGAAGGTCAGCGGGTCGTCGGCATTTTTCCATTCGGGACTTTCGAGGAGGGCGCGAAGACCGACGGCGGCCGGCTTGGCGTTCGGGATTTCGACGCCGACGAGCGAAGTACCGGGGATAGGAGCTTCGATGCGGACTTTAGCGACGGAAAGGTTGAGCGCAAGCTCTTTGTCGCGAGCGAGAATCTTGGAGAGGTTGACCCCGGCGGGAGGCTTGAGGGTATATTGGGTCACGCGCGGGCCAATATTGGCGCCGTCCATCTCGACGTCGATACCGAAATCGGCGAGGGTAGACTTAATAATAAAGGCGTTTTGTTGGACGTTGCCCGGGTCGGCCGGGGAAGAGACTTTTTCGAGAAGGGTAAGCGGGGGCATTTTCCAATCCGGGTCGCCAATCGAAACGAGCGCGCGCTCGGGGGCTTTTTCGGGCTTTGAGACGGCAGGCTCTTTCTTCGCGGCGCCCTTATTGATGGCGTCTTTACGGAGAAGCGAGAAACGTCTTCTGGGCTTTTTCTCCTCGGTCGGCTTGGCTTCGCCGGAGATTTTAAGCTCCTTTTCTTTAACGGGCTCTTCGGCTTCGACTGCGGGCTTTTCTTTCTTGCGGAATTTATCATTGATTTTGGCGAAGACGAGAGCCGGGGAAGCTTGGGCAACGAAGATACCAGTAATAAAGAGTAAGAGGGCATAAATCAAAACGGCCGCGACCGAGCCGAGATTCCCGGTAGTAAACTTATCCATTTCGGCGCCGAGCGTACCGCCGTTTTTGAAGACGCCAAAGAGGCCGGTAGCCCAGACCAGGAGCAAAAAAGAGGAAAGCCAAAGCTTAAAGGAAAGACGATTTCCCTCGGCGCGAAAGATATTAACGGCGAGGTAAACGAGAAGCGCGGGAATAAGGTAGACCGAGAGGCCGATCAGGCGGACGGCTTCGCGATGGATCGAATCGAGGAGCGTACCGCTCGTACCGAACCACATGAAAATAATTACGATAGAAATCAAAATCATCAATACCGCGAGGATTTGGCGGCCGAAGCCGGTTGAAGCCGGGGCGGCTTGTTTCGCTCTCGAGGAGGATTTCCTCGAGGTAGATTTAACTGATTTTCGTTTTGCTCTTGATTTCCTCCGTGCCATACAAACATTATACCACATATTTTAGCAAACGCATAGCAGAGAGATCTACTTCCTCAGCGGATGCGTTGCTCATTCGTCGTACGTCTGAGTACGACTCATTCCGCTACTCCCGCTTCGTCGTATCTCATCTCTGCTATGCGTTTATTGACGCTCCTAACTACTTTTCCATTCTGAGCCAGTAGAAGCGCTCGATGTTCCCGTAGCGGCCGTAGACCTCGTTGTCGTGTTTATTTAAGGTAACAAAGCCGGCGGTCTTGAGCCAATTTTCAAAATCGCGGATAATACGACGGCGGATGTGTTCGTTTTTAACAATACCGCGGTCGAGCTCGTCTTTTTCGGCCTCGAACTGGGGCTTGAGCATGACGAGAAAATCGGTTTTTTCGGAAGCGAATTCCTTTTTGGCGTATTCTAGGACTTCGCGGAGGCTGACGAAAGAGACATCGGCTAAAATAACATCGAACTTTTCGGGGTTAGTGTACTCGAAAATATCGGTCTGTTCGTGGAGGTCGACTCTAGGGTCGAAGCGAATGGGGGCTTTCATCTGGCGAGAGCCTTTCTCAATCGCTACGACGACTCGAGCGCCGGCTTTAATAGCATACTCGGTAAAGCCGCCGGTAGAGGAGCCAATATCGAGGACGCGTTTGTCCTTGAAATCAAAATTAAAGACGCGGACGGCTCCGCCGAGCTTGAATTCGGCTCTTCCAACAGCTTTCATCACTTTTTACGCTCGCGATAAGCACCCGTTTCGGTATCGACGGAAACAACGTCGCCGGTCTTGATAAAGGCGGGGACGCGAATTGTCGCGCCGGTCTCAAGCGTAGCGTCCTTTGTAACAGAGGTAGAAGTATCGCCCTTGACAGCGGTCTCGGTATAGGTAACGGTCAGCCAAAGGTTTTTCGGCAAGACGAGGTTAATAGCGGTACCGTTGTAGAATTGGATCTCCATCTCGTCGCCGTCTTTCATATAGGCGGACGAATCGCCGACCATGTCGGCGGCGAGCTCATATTGCTCAAAAGTAGCCGGGTCCATAAAGTAAAACTTTTCGTCGTCTTTATAGAGGTATTGGACCTTCTTGGTAGTCACTTCGGCCGGCTCAATTTTCTCTTGGCCCTTAAAAGTCTTGGGGAGAAGAGCGCCGGTAATCAGATTTTTAACCTTGACGTTGACGATAGAACCGCCACGCCCCATGACTTTTTGAGAGTATTCAACAACCTTGTAAGGTTGGCCGTCTAAAGTAATTAGAACGTTTTTCTTTAAATCGGTTGGACCGTACATTTTGTTCTCCTTTTATTCACTAACAAATGGAAGTAGAGCGAGATGGCGAGCGCGCTTGATGGCGACCGCTAACTGGCGCTGTTGCTTGGCGGAAAGGCCGGTTCTAGTAATCGGCTCGATTCGACCATAAGCGTCGATATATCGCTGTAAAGTTTTGACGTCTCTGTAGTCGAAATACAGATTCGGATCAGTTTTCATTTTACGCATTTATTTATCCTCAATTAGTTGATAGAAAATACCTCACTTTTAGAGTCTAAAACGGGATATCCCCGAGATCGACTTCGTCCGGAATATCTTCCGGGACGACTTCCGCGGAACCGACCGCAGGGGCGCTACTTGCGCCGTAATTACCGCCACCATAAGAATCAGAACTTTGCCCGCCTCTAGGCAAGAAGTTGAAATCATCGGCAACGATCTCGACGCGCGAGCGTTTGCCGCCGCCGTTTTTGTCTTCCCAGCTCCTCTGGTCGAGGCGGCCGGAAACGAGTACCCCCGAGCCTTTTTTGGCGTATTGCCCAATAGTCTCGCCGAGCCGACCCCAAGCGACGCAGTCGATGAAGGAAACTTGCTCGACGTTGTTGCCGGAGCTGTCTTTGTAGACGCGATTAACCGCAACACTAAACGAACAGACGCTCGTACCGCTTTGGGTCGTACGCATCTCGGGGTCGCGGGTTAAATTACCCATGATAATTGCTTTAGAAAAGCCTCTTGCCATAATAATTATTTTTCCTCACTTTCTTTAGTAGTTGCACCTTCTTCTGCGATCGTTTCGGCCGCTTCGACTACTTCTTCGACGGCTTCCTCGACGGCCTCAATTTCTTCTTCGGCCTTTTCGGTCGCATTGGCCGCGCGCTTGGCCTCCGCCTCGCGGCGCTTAGCCTCGAGTTTCTCCTTTCTTTCGTCTTTGACGACGAGGAGATAACGGATAACTTCGTCGGCGATATTAAACGCGTCCGACATCTTATGCGGAGCTTCGGGCGGAAGCTCGACATCGTAGTAGTTGAAGATAGCGTACTCTAGGTCGCCGATTTTGTAGGCGAGATGTTTTTTGCCATCTTCGGTAGTTTTAATGATTTTTCCGCCGGCATCCGAAACGATCTTTTCGAGTTTCTTCTGGGCGGGTTCTAGATTCATCTCGAGGTCGGGATGAAACAGAACGCTAAGTTCGTAAACTTTCATTGATACTCCCTTGGTTAAAGCAGATACGGACAAACCTATCTGCTGAGCTAATATTATGGGATTATTATATATCAGATAGGGGGGAAAATCAAGAGGAAGTTTTAGCTCTATACGGATTTTGAGAGAATATGGTATAATGGAAGAATAAGATGTTGTATCGCTTTGTAAAAAGATTGTTTGACATTGTCTTTGGCCTAATAGGGCTTGTGCTTTTGATCCCGGTAACTTTAGTTGTAAAAATTGCGTATATGTGTACGGGAGATTTTCATCGGATTTTTTATGCACAAGAGAGAGTCGGATACAAGGGGAAGAAGTTTAAGATTTTGAAGTATCGATCGATGGCTTGGGATGCGGAAGAGCAGCTTGAGGAGCTTCTGAAGAAGAAAAAGTATCGTGAGCAGTGGGAGGCGTATCAGAAAATTGATAAGGATCCGCGGATTACGAAGATTGGGAAGTTGATTAGACGGGGCTCGATAGACGAGCTTCCTCAGTTTATAAATCTATTACTCGGGCAGATGTCTTTGGTTGGACCAAGGCCGCTTGTGCCGGGGGAATTAAAACAGCATAAGGGGAAGGCGGAAATCTATGAGTCGGTTAAGCCGGGGATTACGGGGTATTGGGCAGTAAGGGGGAGGAGTAACAATGACTACGAGGATAGATTGAAGATGGAATATTATTATGCGGAGAACTGTAGTTTGTTACTCGATGCAAAGATTATTTTTTGGACATTTGGGGCAGTACTCAAACAAGACGGCGCTAAATAATTTTTGCTATAAATTGTTATCTCGGTGTTGTGGCTGTGGTATAATTTGAGAATGGAGATGTCGAATACGGCGGTTAACAAGATTGGGAATGCTATTCGTTGCGGGGCGCGCGATGATTTTTTGATGGACCAACTAGATGTTTGGCGTAAGGCACATGGTAAACCGATGAACTATTATTTTGATTTGTGTGCGGCCCTAGGAGAAAGAATTGATCGAAATAATATCATTGTAGCCCAGCGCCTTAAAAGGTTGCCGACGATTATTGATAAGTTGGGTAGACACCAGAATATGCTTCTCTCAAGAATGCATGATGTGGCTGGCGTAAGAATGATTGTAAAGGATATGGTAGAACTGAAGACTGCAGAACAGGTAATTGCAAGGTGGAAGAACCAAACTAAACCGAAGGACTACGTGAACAAGCCTAAAGAGTCTGGCTATAGAGGTGAGCATTATATTTTTAAAAAAGACGGGATGTGGGTAGAGCTGCAACTGCGGACGCATCTGCAGCATCTTTGGGCAACATCGGTAGAGACGATGGATGAATTTCTAAAAACTTCAATGAAATCTGGAGCTTATGTTGAGGGTTGGACCGAGTTTTTCTGCTTGGTTTCTGCAATTTTTGCTCGCATGGAGCAGACTACGGTGATGAAAAAATACGATAAGCAGACTACATTGCAACTTTGTGCTAGGCTAAAAGTTCTAATGGATGAGTATGCTATCGAGAAAAAAATAAAAACTTGGGCATTGACTGGGCCGGTTGTCGAGAGGGCTCGGAGGCGAGATGCCTATTATTTTGTTTTGACATTGGAGGATAGCTTGAATAGTGCAACGATTGGGTATTTTAATGAGAATGATTATGAAAAAGCGTTTCAGGAATATCGTGACGCAGAAACTCGGGAATCGGGAGGCAGCTCCGTATTGGTCGCGGTAAGTGATGCGAAGCGGATAAGAGAGGCCTACCCAAATTATTTTGTTGATTTGAATAAATTTGTAAAGGTTATAAAACTGTTTATTGACGGGGGGAGCCAGTTGAAGTAGAATATAAGTATGAATTTGAGAGAAATAAAAGAACTCTTTGATGCTACGATAGAGCGTGAGGAATCTCAAGAGGGGCAGTAGTCGGGTTTTGTTTTAGGCTTTAGAAAGACGCTTGAGAGAATTGATAACGAGGAGGACGTCTTCCTTGGTGCTGCCGCGGGAGAGGTCGGAGGCGGGGAAGTTGAAACCTTGGAGAAGGGGGCCGGCGGCAGTATAACCGCCGAGCTGTTCGAAGGCTTTGTAGAGGATGTTGCCGGAGTTTAGGTCGGGGACAATGAGGACATTAGCCTCGCCTTTTAGCGGAGAGTCGGGGCATTTTTTCTTGGCGATTTCGGGGTTGATGGCAGCGTCGAGCTGGAGCTCGCTGTCGATGATGAGGTCAGGGGCTTGTTGCTTGACGAGACTTAAGCTGGCGTGGATTTTGTCGATGGAGTCGTCTTTAGCGGAGCCCTTAGTTGAAAAGGAAAGGACGGCGATTTTAGGCTCTTCTTTTAGGAGCTTCCTCGCAGAGTCGGCGGTCTGGAGAATGATGTCTTTTAGCTGGGCGGCGGTAGGATTTTTGGTGACGCCAGCGTCGGCAAGGATGTAGGGACGGCTTGTAGGGCTATTGGTATTTTCTGGAGGGAGCAGAAGGAAACAGCTGGAGAAAGTCTCGCCCTTCATTCCGAGGTAGTTTTTACAAGCGAGGACAACCTCGCGAGTGGTGTAATCGATACCGGCGATGAGAGCGTCGGCTTGGCCGGCTTTGAGTTTTGCACAAGCGTCTTCGAGATTATCGGCTTTAACCGCCGTGATGTCGCTCTCTTGAAGGGCGGCTTGTATAATTCCGTTGTCGTATTCGGGGAAAATGATTTTCATACTTAATATTATAGTTTTTCTAATGAAGGCGGTCAAGGTCGTGATGAAAAATGATATAATGGGGGTATGGAAAATACTTTAGTGGATAAAAAGAGGGAGAAAATAGAAACTTTAACGGAGGATGCGCAGGAGTCGGCGAGCGAGGGATACGATACGGAAAACCAGCTCAGCAATAATTTGATTGCGGTGACTTTAGCGTTTGTGGCACTGCTAGCGGCGGCGCTGAGTACAAATAGTATGCTGACGGGGATGAGGGACGATCAAAAGGCTCTGATTATGGCGTCGGTGTCGGTATTTTCAATTTCGATTTTTGTGGGGTTGATAAATTATTATCTGAATATGAAGGCGCATCAGAAGATGACGCGGGCCGGACAGGAGCGACTGACGCGGGTTCGTGGGGCGGATAATTCGGCGGAGCTTTCTGGGGTGCGGCGAGTAGTGGCGCGCTCCGGACGCTCGACAAACCGAAATAATTATATGATTATGGCGCAGATTGTGCTTTTGATGGTTGGATTGGCACTGACGGTTGGGTTCATTGGGACAACGTTGTTTTAGTGGTGCTTTTGTGGTAAAATTAGAGCAGTAATGAAAAGAGCTAAAATATCGGTGGTGTGTCCTTTGTATGAAGCGGAGGGGGATATTTTGAGGCTCGATGAAAGTTTGACTATGCAGGAGGGGGTTTGGATTACGGAGATTTTTTATATCTTAACGGAGGGCGGAGACAATACGGAGGAGATAATGAAGAAGGCGGGGATTTTGGAGCGACCGGAAGTGAAGTTTTCGGAGATTTCTAAAGAGGATTTTTCGCATTCTTTGACACGTGAGAAGGCAGCTTTTCAGGCGACCGGAGAGGTGTTGGTGTTTTTGACGCAAGATGTGGAAATAAAGGATAAAAAATTTGTTCAAAAATTAACCGAGCCGATTGTAGACGGCGAGGTGGATGCGACATATGCGAAACAGATTACAAAGTATGATAATATCGAGAAATATACGAGAGAGTCGAATTATCCGGCGAAATCGTTTACGGTGTCGAAAGAAGATGTTTCTAGGCTGGGGCTGAAAACGTTTTTCTTTTCGGATGCGGCGGGGGCGGTTGCTCGGAAAGTGTTTGTCGAGCTCGGGGGGTACGATGGCAAGGATTTGCCGATTTCGGAGGATATGTATTTCGCGCATAAATTAATTATGAGTGGGGGGAAGATTAAGTATGTGGCGGAGGCGAAAGTTTATCATTCACACGATTTTAAGCTTTCGGAGCTTTATAATCGGTATCGGTTGACGGGGGAGTTCAGGAAGATGACTCCGGAGATTGCGTCCGCGGGAGTACATGCTGCCGGAGGAGGAATGGCGAAATATATTTTTAAGCGGGCTTGGCAAGAGCGGAATTTTAAGGTACTTGCGAAGTTCTTGCCAAATATGGGGGCGAGATATTTGGGGATGAGGAGGGGGAGGAAATGAAAGTTTCAGTGGCGATGGCGACTTATAATGGGGAGAAGTTTCTAAAAGAGCAGGTCGATTCGATTTTAGGGCAGCTTGGCCCTGATGATGAACTAGTGGTTTCTGATGATGGCTCTTCTGATAGAACTTTAGACATTTTGAGTAGCTATAAAGATAAACGGATAAAAATTTTTGAGGGGCCGAAGAAGGGGATCAAGCAGAACTTTGGAAATGCAATTTCGAAGTGCTCAGGAGAAATTATTTTCTTGTCAGATCAAGATGATGTTTGGATGAGCGACAAAGTGGCAGAGGTACTAGGGGTTTTTAGGAAAGAGGACTGTCAATGCGTAGTCCATGATTGCGTGGTATTTGATTCAGATAGTGGGAAAGTGATTTATCCGTCTTTCTTTAAGTGGCGAGGGTCGCGAGCAGGGAAATGGAAGAATATCTGGAAAAATTCGTACATAGGGTGTTGTATGGCTTTCCGAGCGGAGATGAGGAAATATATTTTGCCGATACCAGATAATATAGAGATGCATGATCAGTGGATTGGTATAATATGTGAGAAGCACGGGGAGGGTTGTTTTTTGAAGAAAAAATTGATACAATATAGGAGACATGGTGGGAATCAGACTGAAATGAGAAGGCATGGGATGATGAAGATGCTGAGAAATAGGATAGTGTTGTTGGTAAATCTAGCTGAGGCAAGAAGGAAATGATTATTTACTTTTTTGTCGCCATCCTAAGTCTTCTTTGTATTTATTTTGGATTACGGTATGCGGCTAAATCAAAGTGGTTAGGAAGGTTGTTAATTGTAGCAGGTATAGTATTACCGTGTTTGTTGGCTGCCGGTAGGTCGGTTGAAATTGGAACAGATACCAATGGGTATATTTCGCATTTGTTTGGGCTTGCACAAAAAACGGATAATATAGGTGAATTGTTTTCTACTGCGAACTCTTGGTATACAATATCAGACCCACTCTATGTTGTGCTTAATTTTCTGGTTGCTTATGTATTTAATAACTTTCATGTTTTTCTGTTTTTTGCAGAACTATTGATAATTGTTCAGATTTTTGTTGCCCTCTATAAAAGTAGAAAATCTGACAAAGAAATTTTGATTGGGATGACTTTGTTTTTCTTGTTCGAATATAATGTTACCTTTAATATGCTTAGGCAGGGAATAGCGATTTCTTTTATTGTTCTGATGATTTATTTCCTAACGAATGGCAAGAACTTGAAATCAGTGATATGCCTTTTAATAGCGATTGGCTTTCACAGTATAGCTATGATTTGTTTACCAGTTCTATTTATATATTGGGCTCTGAAGAATATTAAAGAGCAAAAGCGAAAGATGGTTAGTGTGGTGGTGTATGTGTCGTTAATTACTTTTGTGATATTTTTTGAAGGAATAGTAATGTTACTATACAATATGGGGGCTTATGAGCATGGAAAAGTATTTTTGGAAAGATATTCGACACATTTTGATTTTAGCTTTATAGATACTGCGACCTACCTTATTGCGATTATTGCGTATTGGCTTGGTTCAAACTGGTCCAATACAAGGAAAGGATATAACCACGATTTCTATATGATTTTGGGGATAGGTAGTTTGATATTGTTGTCGTTAGGCTGGAAAGTAATGTATCTGGAGAGAGTGAGCTTTTATCTTTTCTATCCTTTCTTGCTTTATGTTGTCCCTAAAATCTTACAGGGTGGTGACGATTCGAAAGGGAAGAAGAAAACATATATCAGTCGACTGGTCTTTGTACTAATGGTTTATTTTGTTTTATATTGGGTAGTGGAATTTGCTGTGTTTAATATACATAGCACCGTTCCTTATAAGTTTGCGAGTCTAGGAATGATATAGATGAAGAAAAAGATATCTATTATTGTTCCGGTGTATAATACTGAAAAATATTTAGAAAAATGTTTGCGGTCTTTAGTTGGACAGTCGTACGATAATATGGAGATTATACTAGTTGATGATGGTTCTACTGATAATTCTGGAAAAATCTGCAATGAATGGGCAAAAAAAGATAAGAGAATAAAAGCTTTCCATAAGAAAAATGGGGGTCTCTCGGATGCAAGAAATTATGGATTAACAAAAGCGACGGGTGAGTATGTAGGTTTTGTCGATTCGGATGATTGGGTTGATAAAGATATGTATCGTTCTCTAATGACTGGTTGTGAGAAATATGGGACTGAAATTGGTTGGTGTAATAAGATTAGAGTATATAGTAAAAAGAATAAGCAAGAAAGTTATATATTGAAAAAGGAGGGTATAGATGCAGAGAGGGCTTTGGTGCTGTTATTATTGTTATCGGACCCGTCAGCGTGCAATAAGATTTTTAAAAAACAGTTATTTGACGATATAGAATTTCCAAAACAAAAATTATATGAGGATATTGGTACGATACCATATCTAATAGACAAAGCTAGTAGGGTATACTTAGACAATATATATGGCTATTATTATAATCAGCAAAATGACCATAGTATAGTTCACGAACGGTTTACTGTGGAAAAGATGGATTACTACTACAATGTAAAAACTTTAAATAACTTCGTTATTGCAAAATACCCAAATTTACGAGAAGTTTCAGAGTGTTTTTTTGCGCTTTCGCTAACAGCTTTAATCACGGCTATGTATTGCCAACGGAGACAATATAAAAAACAGTACAAAATGCTTGTAAAGGACTTGGGCAGAATAAAGTATAAAAGTAACAGATATATCCCGCTGTATAAAAAAATAATGATATTTTTTGATTTGCATCATATGGGTTGGATTGTGAATATAGTAAAAAAAGTAAGGGGTTGATTTGATGAAGAAGGTGAGTGTGATTATCCCAACTTATAAAAGATCTGACAATCTAGTGAGAGCTATCGATAGCGTATTGAGCCAAACATACCGCAATTTAGAAGTGATAGTTGTTGATGACAATGATGAGAATAGTAAATATAGGGATGAGAATAAAAAAAGACTAGAACGATATATAAAAGATGGTAGTATAATTTATCTTAAACATAAAAAGAACAGAAATGGAGCTGCTGCCCGTAATACTGGGTTGCGTAGGTGTACGGGTGACTATGTGACTTTTTTAGATGACGATGATGTCTTTGTAAATACCAGAGTAGAGAGGTTAGTTGATTTGCTTGAAGCAAACCCAAGTTCTTCATTTGCGTATTCTTCAGTTGCAATTTCTGAATATGGGCGAGTTATCAACGTAATAAGGGCAAATAAGAGCGGAGATTTGCAGTATGATGTGCTTTGTCAGCGGAGTTTTTTTGGAACAGGAAGTAATATGTTCTTTAGACGGGGGGCTATTGATAGGGTCGGTTTGTTCGACGAAAAGTTTGTTCGGCATCAGGATATGGAGTATATGGTAAGATTCTTTAGAACAGGAGAGGCTATTCCTGTGGATGAGGTGCTAGTTGTAAAATATATTGATGATATTTCTAATATACCGAGTTATAGTGTGCTGAAGCAAATGAAGGAGATGTATCTTTCGAAATTTAAAGGAGATATCGATAAGTATAATGCAGATGAGCGAGACATGATTTACTATTGTAATTATTATGAGCTATTAGTGCTATTCCCTCATGAAAGTAACAAGTTGGTAAAAGAACTTAACAAATATGGGAGGGTTGGCTTGCTGAGCTATTTAAAGATTTATATTAAGATGTTTTATAATAAGTGCAGTTTAATTAAAAAGTTAGTGGCTTATATGAAGTCTATAAAATACGTAGGTGTTCTGCGGGGGCTTAGCAATGAAAATTGATGTGGGGTCGTTCGCGATTTGGGAGAGAAGAGCTATAATTAAAGGAGACTTTTGTATATGACTGATGGTTTTTTAGTATCTTGTATTATAACAACTTTTGGTAGGAAGTATTCTGAGATTGTGCGCAGTATTACTTCTGTTTTAAAACAAAATTACAAGAGCTTAGAGCTTATCTTGATAGATGACAATGGGGTTGGAAGTGCATTGCAAAAAGACATCGAAAAAAATGTTAGAAAGGTTAAAGGAGTGAAATACATACCACTTGATGGTAATTATGGTGCGCAAGTGGCGCGGAACACGGGAATACGAGCATCAAGAGGCGAATTGATTGCGTTTTTGGACGATGATGATGAATGGATGTCGAATAAAATTAGTGAGCAGGTAAAAATATTTGCAAAAGAAAAGGATGTGGGACTTATTTATTGCAAAGGGGTTTATCGTAATATTGAAACCGGAGAGGAAAGGGCATATATTGCTGATGACGTTTATAGAGATAGTGTTACATACCGTGATATGCTTGGAGTAGATTACGTGGGTACGACCACGCAGGCAATGATACCAAGAGGGGTATTTGATAGGGTAGGATTATTCGATGAATCGTTGCCTGCGAGACAAGACTATGAGATGTGGTTGAGAATTTCGCAAAAATATGTTATTCGGTATGTTGATGATAAGTTGTTCGTTCATAATATACATAGTGGAGAACAAATTTCAAAAGATCCGCGTAAAGTGATTATTGGGTATAAAACTATCTTAGAGAAGAACAGTGCGGGCTATAGAAAATATCCGCTTGAAAGAATAAACGTGCTTGGAACAATAAGATATAATTATCATTTATTAGGGCAGAATATATTAGCATTTGTTTACACAGTAAAAATATTATTCTATTTCACGCTAGCGATCTTTTTAAACCCAAGAGGAGCTGCAGGGAAGTTTGTACGCAAATTGCGCAGAGATAGATAACGGTGATATAATATACTATGATATAATGCGTGCTGAAAATGAACAAGAAAAAAGAGATAATGAATCGTAAAAGTAGAAGGATAGTTCATATTATACCAGACCAGAAGTTTACTCTGGGGTATATGAATTATATGACAAAGGAAGTGTCACAGGAAATTGAACACTTTTTTGTAATTATAACTAAGAAAAAAGAGAATAAATTTGAGCTACCAGATTTAAAAAAGACGAAATACATATGTATTAATAAGCCTGAGCAGCTCTTCCAAAAATCAGTTTTTACCATTCTCAAGGATTCTGATAAAATTATTGTTTCCGGTGTTTTTAACGGAGTGTGGGTGGAGTTGGTAAAAATGCCTAGAAAGATTATGAAGAAAATCTATCTTCATTTTTGGGGCGGAGATTTTTACGGATACAGGGACGTAAAGATTTTAAGTAAGGATTTTATCTACAAGATGCTGCTATGTCGATGAATTAGGAGATGTGCTGGTATAATAACTCTGGTGCCTAGGGACTATGACGAACTGAGTAAAATTTTCCCGAATAGCAAACCACACTTTACGGCAGCTATGCCGGAGGACCCAGATAGGGTTGATAATTACGGAAAATATTTTTCAAAGAGAGTAAAATCGAATAAGATCTTGTTGGGCAATTCTGCGACTAGGGAGAATTGTCATTTTGAGGTTATGGAATTACTTGAACATTTGAAGGATGAAAACCTGGAAATAATATGCCCGCTCGCATATGGCGATAGAAGTTACGCAATGTCTGTTGAGGAAGAAGGTATGCGGATTTTTGGTAGTAAATTTAAGGCTATATTGGATTACCAGGATTTTGATAGCTATAAAAATATGATTGCTGGGTGTTCTGTGGGAATATTTGCGAACAATCGACAGCAAGCAATGGGGAACATAGCGATGATGATTATGATGGGTCGAAAAGTGTATCTGAGAGAAGGGACATCTATGTGGTATAGTTATTTAGATTATGGTATAAAGATGTATCCCATTTCAGAGTTAAACAAGATAACTTATTCTGAGTTAATGGACTATAATGAGTCCATTGCGATGGAAAATGACAAAAAAATAAGAAAGCGTTATAATGACTATGTAAGAAATTGGAGTGCAATATTTAATATATGAAAAGTAGTTTTTATTCAAAAGAAGAGTTGCTGAAGTTGGGGATAAAGCAATATGGGGATAATGTTTCTATTAGTCGAAAAATAAGCATATATAGCCCAGAGTATATAGAAATAGGTAATAATGTCAGAATTGATGATTTTTGTATTTTATCTGGTAGAATAAAGATAGGAGATAACGTGCATATTTCGGCCGGTGTTTATTTGTATGGTAAAAGTGGCATAGAGATTGGAGATTACAGTGGGTGTTCGGCTGGGTGCAAGATTTATAGCGAAACTGATGATTTTTCGGGAGATTCTATGGTCGGCGCAGTGTTGCCGGATGAGCTTAAAAGAGTGAAGAGAGGGAAAGTCTCTATAGGTAATTTTGTGCAGCTTGGAGTCGATACTGTGGTAATGCCTGGGGTAAATGTCCAGGAAGGAGCTGTTACTGGGGCTAAGAGCTTTGTGAAACACGACTTGTTGTCGTGGACCGTAAATGCAGGTATACCGACGAAAAAGATTGGGAATAGAAGCAGAGAGCTACTGAAATTAGTGCCTGATGCTAATGGTAAAATCTAGCTTGTTCGAATAACAATTTTGGTTTTTTGGTGATATATGATAAAATTATTGGTATGAATGAAAAACCGGTTTTGGTGACGCAATCATCGATGCCACCGATAGAGGAGTACATAGAAGAAATAAGGGGGGTTTTTGATTCTAAGTGGTTGACGAATAATGGTGAAAAACATCAGCTGCTGGAGAGTTTATTAAGGGACTATCTGAAAGTTCCAGAACTTTCACTTTTTGCGAATGGACATTTGGCTCTTTATATTGCCTTGGAAGCATTTGGTTTTCCGGAGGGAGGGGAAGTGATTACAACTCCTTATAGTTTTGCTTCAACTACTCATGCAATAGTTCAAAGCGGTTTGAAGCCAGTTTTCTGTGATATTGAGATGGAGAACTATACTATTGATGCGAGTAAGATAGAGGAGCTGATTACAGATAAAACAGTAGCAATTGTGCCCGTGCACGTATACGGGCATATTTGTGATGTTGAAGAAATAGAAGAAGTTGCAAAGAGACATAAATTGAAGGTTATATATGATGCGGCACATGCATTTGGAGTAGAGTATAAGGGAATAGGAGTTGGTAGTTTTGGTGATGCATCGATGTTTAGTTTCCATGCTACTAAAGTTTATAACACTATAGAGGGCGGTGGTTTAGCGTATAGGGATTTTGCTCTCAGAAAAAAAGTAGAGCTATTGAAGAACTTCGGTATTACGAGTCCAGAGAATGTAGAATCGGTGGGCATGAATGCTAAGATGAATGAATTCTCAGCGGCTATGGGGATTTGCAATCTTCGGCATATAGATGATGAAATTGCAAAAAGAAAATTAGTCTACAATCGATATATGGAAAGATTGTCTGGGATAGAGGGAATAAAGATTAGTAATTTGCAGGAGAATGTGAAGCCTAATTATGCTTATTTCCCAATTGTATTTGATAAGGATACTTTCGGCAAGAATCGAGACCAGGTGTTTGATGAATTAGAACGTTGTGGTATTTTAGCTAGAAAATATTTTTATCCACTTATTAGTGAATACGAGTGTTATATCGGGCAATTTGATGTCTCTCGGACTCCAAATGCCAAGTATGTTTCTGATAATGTTCTAACGTTGCCGATGTATGCAGATTTGTCATTAGAGACTGTGGATGGAATTTGTAATATAATAAAGACGAGATGACGGAGAGTACAAGACACAAGGTTGCAACAAATTTGGCTTGGCGGTTTGCTGAGCGAGTAGGTGCTAGGCTCGTACAATTTGGAACAGCAATAGTATTGGCGAGAATGCTAGGTCCAGACGATTATGGCACAGTGGCATTGATAACTGTGTTTATTGCTATTGTGCAAGTTTTTGTGGACAGTGGGTTGGGTAATGCATTGATCCAAAAGAAAAATGCAGATGATATAGATTTTTCCACGGTGTTTTATACTAATATTGTTTTTTGTGCGATTTTGTATGGGGCAATATTTCTTTTTGCACCACTGATTGCAAGTTTTTATAATTCTCCCAACTTGGCTAATCTGACTAGAGTTCTAGGATTAACAGTTTTGGTTTCCGGGGTGAAGAATGTTCAGCAAGCGTACGTGTCAAGAAAAATGATTTTTAGAAAATTTTTCTTTTCAACCTTGGCTGGGACGATTGGGGCGGCAATAGTAAGTATTGTAATGGCCTACAACGGATTTGGAGTTTGGGCTTTGGTGGCTCAACAGGTATTCAATGTAACCATTGATACGCTTGTGTTGTGGGTCACTGTAAAATGGCGCCCGAAACTTGTTTTTTCTTTTGAACGATTAAAAGGACTTTTTTCGTATGGCTGGAAACTCTTAGTTTCAGGAGTGCTAAATGCCGTATCTGATAATTTGAGACAACTTGTCATAGGTAAGATGTATTCCTCAGTTGATCTAGCTTTTTATAATAGAGGCAGACAGTTTCCGGACCTTGTAGTAAATAACATTAACTCTTCAATTGATAGTGTACTACTTCCGACTATGTCTAGTGTCCAAGAAGACAAAAAACGCGTGAAGCAAATGACGAGACGTTCTATAAAGGTCAGTGTATTTCTGATGGCTCCTTTGATGATGGGATTAGCTTTTACGGCGACTAACGTGATTAAGGTGTTGTTGACGGATGCATGGTTGCCGGCAGTTCCATACGTAGCCATTTTTTCGGTTGCATTTCTTTTTTGGCCGATTCACACAGCAAATTTAAATGCCATAAAAGCAGTCGGGAGGAGCGATATTTTTCTAAAACTAGAGGTAATAAAACAAGTTGTCAATGTGGCTGTGCTTGTGGTTGCTTTAAACTTTGGAGTGTTAGCGATTGCTATTAGTATGGTGATTTTAGGAGTGTTTTGTCAGATCATTAATGCTTGGCCAAATAGAAAACTAATTGGATATGGATATATGGAACAGCTGAGAGATATAGCACCAGGGCTACTACTTGCTGTCATGATGGGTTTGGCTGTCTTCCCGCTAAACTATGTAGGATTTCCGCCAATTATTGGGTTAGGTCTGCAAGTTATTTTAGGTAGTGTGATATATATAGCTGGAGCAAAAATAACGAAGCTTGATTCGTATGAATATATTTTAAACATGATTAAATCGAAGATAGCTAAAAAATGAATCGCATTTGAATAATAGTTTTGCTGTATAGCTAATTATTTTCATTTAGCAACCAGGTTATAGCGTTGATACGTTTGATGCCGTTTAGGGATTCTTCGCCGGGGTCCATGGTGATGAGGAAGCGGGGGGAGAAATCGCTGATTTTTTCGAGAGGGGAGACTTCTCGCTCGAGGGTTTCTTTAGAGTTCACAGTCCATGCGACTTGGTAATAGGAAGTGTAACCAGATGGATCACGGACGACGAAATCAACTTCCTTTTCGCCAACTTTGCCGATGGAGATTTTATTCCCGCGACGGAGAAGCTCGAGAAAGATGATATTTTCGAGCAAATGACCTTTATCGGTAGAGGCATCACGGCCGAGTATGGCCCAACGCAAGCCGGAATCTACAGTGTAGTACTTTTCTTGGGTTTTGAGGAGTTTCTTCCCCTTGACATCTAGGCGATCTAAACGGTAGAAGAGAAAGCTAGCGGTGAGGGATTCGATAATTTGCTCAACTTTGCGATCTGAAAGTTCTAAGGCGACTGCGATACTGTGGGTAGAAGTAGCGTTGCCGATATTGTCTAGAAGGTAGCGGACTACCTTGTTTAAGGCAATTTTGTCGGTTATTTGTCCCCGGTCTAGAATGTCTCGGCCAACTACAGTTTCATAGACTCCAGATAGGTATTGATCGATAGAGTTTTGATCTCGTTTGAAGATGCTTACGGCTTGAGGAAAACCACCAAAGCTGAGGTAGTTGTCGAAAGCCGTTTGAGGATTTGTGGGGCTATTAAGTGATTCTTGATATTCCTGGAAGGAAAACGGGAGAATCGGAATTTCGACCGAGCGGCCAGAGAGCAAAGTCGCTAACTCGCTAGAGAGAATATGAGAGTTGGAGCCAGTTACGTAAAGATCTACATTTTCTTTTGTTTGGAGACCAACAAGAAGACGCTCGAATTCTGGGACGTATTGGACCTCGTCGAGAAAGATATAGTTCATTTTTGATTTCTGGAGATTTTTGTTCAGCTTGTCGTAAATTTCTTTCCAATTGGCATTATAACCGTAGTCCGGATTTTCGAAGTTGATAGATTGGATTTGTTTCTCGGCAACTCCGCTAGTACTAAGTTCGTCTCTGAATTGTCTTAACAGGGTAGATTTACCACAACGACGAATCCCGGTAATGACTTTAATAAGATTTATATCTTTAAAGGGTCGGAGCCTTGCTAGATAGATTTCTCGTTGAATATTTTCCATGGTTTAAGCATAGCAAACAAAAGCGGTTTTGTCAAGAGTTTTTGTTATTTTTGCAAAAAAGTTAATGAAAATTGGAAGTTTTTGTCATTTTTGTAAAAAACTTTTGGTATGATATGCTAGGGCAATTTGGGCTAAATATACAGGGGTATTGACGATTTTGCAAGGATTTCGTTGATGATTTTGCAAGGTTTTCATTGACGATTTTGCAAATGTGGAAGACATCCTAGAGATGTGGTATAATAGATAGCATGAAAATTGCTATAGCTGGAACGGGATATGTGGGGCTGAGTCTTGCGGTGTTGCTCTCGCAAGAGAACGAAGTTTTTGCGCTGGATGTGGTGCCGGAGAAGGTGGAGATGATCAATCGGCGAGAATCGCCGATTGCGGACGAATATATTGAGAAATATATGCGTGAGAAGGATTTGCATCTAACGGCGACTTTAGATTTTTCGGAGGCGTTTTCGGGGGCGGAATATGTAATTATCTCGACGCCGACGAATTATGACGAGGAGCAGAATTTCTTTGATACGTCGTCGGTAGAAGACGTGATTGAGAAAGTTTTGAGTCTACCGGATTGTACGGCGACGATGGTAGTAAAATCGACGATCCCGGTCGGGTTTATCCGGAGGATGCGTGAAAAATACCAGACCGAGCGGATTTTCTTTTCGCCGGAGTTTCTACGAGAGGGGAAAGCGCTATATGATAATCTTTATCCGTCTAGGATTATCGTTGGCGACGAGACGCCGGAGGCGCATAAGTTTGCGGAGATTTTAGTTTCGGCGGCGGAGAAAAAGGACGTGCCGGTACTCTTTATGAACTCGACCGAGGCGGAAGCGGTAAAATTATTCGCGAATACCTATCTTGCGCTCCGAGTAGCGTATTTTAATGAGCTAGATACTTACGCTTTGTCGAAAGGGCTTGATACGAAAGATATCATCGCGGGGGTATCTTTAGACCCGAGGATTGGAGATTTCTACAATAATCCGTCGTTCGGATATGGCGGATATTGCTTGCCAAAAGATACGAAACAACTACTGGCGAATTATAAGGACGTGCCGCAGAATTTGATTACGGCGATTGTATCGGCGAACGAGACGAGGAAAGAGTTTATCGTCTCCGAGATTTTGAAGAGCGAGCCGGAGATCGTCGGGATTTATCGGCTGACGATGAAGGCGGGGAGCGATAATTTCCGCTCGAGCGCAATCCAAGATATTATGCAGATGTTGAGAGAGCGGGGAGTCGAGGTAATTATATTTGAGCCGACGCTGATGGATACGGAGTTCGAAGGGTTTAAGGTCGTAAACGACCTCGAAGCGTTTAAGGAAAATTCGTCCGTTATCGTTGCGAATCGATTAGAGCCAGAAATCGCAGATGCCATAGGTAAGGTCTATACGAGAGACCTGTTTAGTCGAGACTAGGTTTATTTTAGAGGGGGAATGTGGTATAATTTTGGTATGAAGATTTTAATTACGGGAGCAAGCGGGATGCTCGCACAGGCGGTGCGAGAAAAGTTTGCGAAAGATGCTAGCAACGAAATTATTTTGACCGATATAACGGGTAAAAAGGTCGGGGGAGAAGAGATTGCGAGCAATGGTAATACCGAGGTAGATAGCCTCTTTTTAGACATTACCGATTTTGAGAATGTAAAAAATGTGTTCAACGAAGTCCGGCCGGCGCTCGTAATAAATTGCGCGGCCTATACGGCCGTAGATAAGGCGGAGACTCAAGAGGGGTTGGCATATAAAATCAATGCCGATGGTCCGGGAAATCTTGCGAGAGCCTGCGTAGAGCTTGGCAAGACGGAAGAGTGGCGGAGAATGGCGGAAGACGGGGAAGTTCCGGAAGGCGGGCCGGTACTAGTCCATATCTCGACGGACTATGTGTTTGGCGGAAGTAAGCCAGCTTCGGAGGAATACTCCGAAGATGATGAGAAAAAGCCAGAGACAGCTTACGGGCGGACGAAGCTCGCGGGGGAAGAGCAAATTGAAGAGTCTGGGTGTAATTATTACATTTTTCGTACAGCGTGGCTATATGGGCATGGCGGCAAAAATTTTGTGGAGACAATGCTCTCAGTTGCGCGGACTTCTTCGTTGGCGGATGCGCGCTTCACTCGCCGTACTGGTAGTACGGCTCGTTCCAGTGCTCCCGCCGCCTCGAATTCCATCGCAACTGAAAGCATCGTAAGAGTGGTGGCGGACCAGCACGGTAGCCCGACCTATACTGAGGATTTGACCGACATTATCTACCAAGCAGTAACAAAACACATTTCGTATGGTATTTACAACGCGACCGACCTCGGTTATACAACTTGGGCAGGTTTTACTGAGAAAATCTATGAATTTGCGAAAATAAATTGTCAGGTTCAGGGGATCTCAAGTGCAGAATATGAGGCACAGGCAAAAGCAAAGGCCGGCGAGGATTATAAAGTCGCGAAGCGGCCGCTTAACTCGAAGATGAGCAAGCGAAAACTACTAGACGCGGGAGTGAAAATCCCAACTTGGGAAGATGGATTAAAACGTTATCTAAAAAAGGAAGGAGTATAATGAAAAATAGAAAAGGAATTATTCTAGCGGGGGGAAGCGGGACGCGGCTATACCCGCTGACGATGGCGCTATCGAAACAATTGATGCCGGTCTACGATAAGCCGATGATTTATTATCCGATTTCGGCTCTGATGATGGCGGGAATAAGAGAAGTTTTGATTATTACGACGCCGCGAGATAACGCGAGCTTCCGAGAGCTACTCGGAGACGGCTCGAAATGGGGAATGAGATTCGAATATATGATTCAAGAAAACCCAAACGGGCTGGCGG
>JAFUBU010000072.1 GCA_017460045.1 Candidatus Saccharimonadota bacterium | reverse complement strand
CTGATTTGGATGGGTTTTTGGTTGGTCCGGCTAGTTTTGCGGTTTTGGCGCATTTTGGGCTGTTTTAGGGCCCTTTTTGTTGCGGCCATGATTCTTATATCGTTTATGGTTATTATGGGTCTTAGGAGCCGTTTTAGAGCCTTCTGAGCGATTAACAGAGGCAGAACTCGATTTTACAGGGGTAGACCCCTGTTTATCAGAGGTAACAGATGGGGAACTATGAGAATCAGTTTTTCCCTGACTTTGCTGAATCAATTTGCCGAGGTCTTTCAAGGTTGGACGATCGGTTTTGCCTTCGGCGGCGTCGGGAGAGAGATTCTGGCGACGGAAATCGTCCTTGGGAGTAGCAGGCTTTTTGGGGCGAGGCTTTCTGACTTGCGTGTTGGGTTTTCCTTCGGAAAGCCTTCCGCTCTGCGTCGGCTCGTATCCCCAAGTATTCTGCTTGGGCCTAACTCGCGCTCCTCGAGCGTTCGGTTTTTGTACAGGTTGGTACTGGAAGACAGGGGAACTATGGGAGATGGTAATTCCCTCTCCGTCGGACAAGAGGCCGGCCTCCCCGGCGGCGCGGCCGGAATCGGAGAGTTCTTTTTTGTACTTTTCGGATTGCTCGATAGTCTCGCGAATTTCTTTTTCGACCTCTTCCCTGTCTCTGGCATAGCCTCGCCTGGAGGCCTCGATAATTTCGGCGAAATTATCCTCGGGGGTCGGAGGGATAGAAAGGGTCGTAGCGGAGAAAGCTGGGACTTTTTCCCCGTTGATGATCATTGAGATAATGAAGTTGCGGTTGTTCATCTGGAGCAAATCTTGAGCCTCGAAGGTCGGTTCGAATTGTTTGACAAGGATAGGGGCGTCGTCGGCGGAGACGCGGAAGGAAATAGTTGTACCGACGTTGCCGAAAACCGCGTCGCGAACAGAGTCAGTCATCTGGGAGATGTATTGGTTGGCGACGGTAAGGTTGAGGCCGTACTTTCGCGCCTCGGAGAGAATGACGGCGAAAGAATCGGTCGCGAAGTTTTGGAACTCGTCGACGTAGAGGTAGAAGGGGCGACGGTCGGCGACGTCGGGGATATCGGAGCGGGACATAGCGGCGAGCTGGACCTTAGTAACGAGGAAAGAACCAAGAATACCGGCATTGTCTTCGCCGATTAGACCCTTACTGAGGTTGACGACGAGGATTTTCCCTTCGTCCATAATTTTCCGGACGTCGAAGCTCGACTTGGGCTGGCCGATAATGTTTCGAATAATCGGGTTGGCGGTAAAGGCGCCGACTTTGTTGAGCACCGGAGCGATGGACTCGTTGACTTGTTTTTCGTTCCATTGGCCGAACTCGTGTTTCCAGAATTGGAGGACGGTTACGTCTTGGCAATAGTCGAGAGTCTCTTTTCGAAAATCTTTGTCGGTCAAGAGGCGGGAGATATCGAGTAGGGTCGTCTCGGGACGATCGAGGAGGGCGAGGAGGGTATAACGGAGGATATGCTCGAGGCGCGGGCCCCAAGAGTCGCCGAACATTCGCTTTAAGACGCCAATAACTTCAGAGCAGACATTGGGCTTTCTAGAGGGGTCGGAGACTTCGAGAGGGTTGAAGGCGACAGGATGTTCGCGGTCGGCGGGGTTGAAATAGACGACGTCTTTAATTCGGGATTTGGGGACGTAGCGGAGGTTATTGATGGCAAAGTCGCCATGAGGGTCAATAATGCAGTACCCCTGGTTGTAGAAAATATCAGAGAGGGCGAAGAGTTCGAGCATGCCGCTCTTCCCTGCGCCGGTTTGGCCAATAATGTAGACATGGCGCGAGCGGTCGCGGCGAAGCAAACCGAATTGGTGGTTAATTCCTCGGAAATTAGTCAGGCCGAAAGCGGAGATATTCTCGTCGACGACGTTGTTCCCTGTTAAAATCGGGAGCGAGGCCGGGGGCTCGGCGGTTTTGGAGTTGGCCCAGACGATATTCGGAGTCTCGACCGAGGTATGAGGGAGGTGGTAGACGCTGGCGAGCTCGGAGATATTTAAGATAAAGCCGGAGTCGGTAAATTGGCGCTTTTTATAAGCGTCGAGAGCGGAAGGGTCGAAAGTCCCGCCAAGCGAGGTAAAGCCGTTTAAGTTGGTCGAGTTGAACTGTTTGAAAGTCCCAACGAGGGCCTGCATATTGAGCTTGGCGTCGGTCTGGTCTTGTCCGAGGTAAGCGAGGCGGATTTTAACTTCGTAGCCGAGTTTGGTCGCTTTCTCTTCGGCCTTGCTAATTTGCGTCTTGACGCGGTCGGAAAGCTCGGGAGCGTCGGAGCCGGTCCCGCCCTCGGGAGGCTTAAAGAGAGCACCAAAAGCGGTAGCGACCCAATGCCAATCAATGCCGAGGAACATCATACTATGCCCGCCAGCCTTGGCTTTTTGAATCCATTTATCGGTCGTGGACTTGTGCCAATCGTCGGGGATAGGGCGAGTGAGGATCTGGACCCAAAGCTCTTCGTTTCGTTCGGAACTTAATTTCGCGAGAGTGCCAGTAATGCCGGCGAGCGGGTCGACCTCGAAGGTCTCGAAAGTTTTAATCGGGAGCGCTTCGTCTTCAGTTAGAGTAATTTCGGAGGTATAGACAACGGGGTGAGTCTCCCTTGCCTGGTCGACGTAGTCTTCTTTGACGCGGTAGATTTGGACGGTCGGGTATTGGGCATAGATTTGGCCCTCGACGAAACTTTGGAGAATCTTCGGGACCCAGACGTAAAAGCGGATTTGGCCGCCGGTACTGACGATTTCAAAACTTAAGTGTTCCTGGACGCCGCCGGAGTTTTTGAGCTCCTGTTTATCTCTCAAAATACCATGGAGGCTCGCGAAAAGCTGTTCGGCGGCGAGCTCTTTTTTGTCGTTGGTCCGGGGGATTTCGAGCATCAAAAGGGCCGAGTCGACGTTAAGACTCCTGATGCGATTTGCTTTTTTGTAGTTTCGATAAGTTAAAAAGCCCAAGATTCCAACAATAGGAATCCAGACTATCGGCATCAGAATAAAATGAATTATGTCTGCCATACGTTACTATTTTAACATTTAGGCAGTGGTTTTGGCAAGGGTATAAGCGTTGCGGTCGACTTTCTTGAAGAGCTTTTTGTTTTGGAGATTTAAGAGGATGGTAGTTTCCTTGACTTTACGGGAGTGAAGGACCTCGCGGACGATTTCCTCGCGCGAGAGCGGGCGGTCGGCTTCTTTTAGAATAGAGGTAATAATTTCGGAGACAGTTCCCTTCTTGTATCCCCAAGTATCGAGGGCGTAAATTCCGCGACCAATCAGGACGAAGCGAGAATCTTTAATGAGCTCGTTATGGATAGCCTGGGTAGTAACGTTTTTGCGCTTAAAATTAGACTCGGAGATGGTTTTAGCAATTTCGGAAAAATGCATCGGTTGCTTATTGTTGTCAAGAACGACATAGATTTTGTCGCGAATATTCTTCGGGTTAACAGTCGGCCATTTGGCGAGGCCCCAGAGGCCGTTTAAGGTAGCGAGGAGTTTGGAAACGCTAGCAATAGCGGCGATATGAGAAGGATGCTCGTAGTTTAACTGGCTATCTAGTTCATCGAGAGTCATCGGAGATTTATTTTGTTTGATGATGTTGACGATTTCGTCGACTCGCTTTCGAATTTCGCGATCGTCGCCATACTCAGCAATACCGATAGATTGGAAGTAGCGGTCGTTTTCGTCGACGACGGTCAGGCTACCCGAAATCGAAGCGATAAAACTAAGACCAGCGCGTTCGGCTGGCGTAGTTTCTCGGCCATAGATTTTGTCGGCGAGGTCGGAGACTTTCGCGACGCGACCAGTTTCGGTAAGATTGCGGACGAGGAGCTTTTCGGCGGCAGGAAGAGCCGGAATACCGCCGTCTTCGGAACTAACGCGAAGGCGAATCAAAATAGCTTTTTCGAGCTGGCGGACACGCTCACGGGTAATCGAGAGCATATCCCCGATTTGCTCGAGGGTTTCCTTGTACCCGGTTAAACCAAAGCGACGGGAGATAATCTCGCGCTCGCGGTCTTGCTCGATAATATTTAAGCTGTTTTTGATGGCTTCGTCAATAATTTTCTCGTTTTGCTCCATTATATTCCTTTGATCCACCGTTAATATTGCTATTTTCATTTAACTTATGATAACATCATTTTGTACTGTTGTCAATAGTATTATTTACAATCTTCAGGGGTTTTTGTTGTTTATCGGGGTAAAAGCGTCGTAACTTTCTACTCGATTATATTTATTATAGCACATTTTTTGAATCGACAATAAAATATTGTAGTTTGAGTTTACTTTTTGGGCTGTGATTGCGCTTATGTTGTAAGAAAAACGAGAGTATTATCTTATTTAAAAATGGGTTTACATCCCGGTCAGGCAAGTCTCGGAGATAAGCTGTTTTATTTCGTCCATGTCATTGGTCTCGTAGAAACGAACGAGTTTTTCGGTAAACTCTTCTTTCCTCTCTGGTGGCAAAGAGAAGATTCCGCGGCCGGTGGCAACCAAGATTTTGTTGCCGGCGAGCGTAGCGATACGTTTGTTCCCGTCCAAGAACAGTTGTGCGCGCATCAGATAAAGCATGACAGTAATCGCTCGATCGGTTTCATTCGGATTCTCTTGAAGGTATAGAAGTTCCTGATGGATTTTTTCAGCATTCGGTAGTTCTGGCAGATAATTTGTTCCGCTAATGCGAACGTTCTGAGTCCGAAGGGCCCCGAGTCTATCCCATGGTACGTCCTCTTTGGCGACAAGTTCGTGGAGGTCTTCGAGAAACTTTAAATCTATCGGCGCGTCGAGGCGATCTAGGATGTATTTCCAGCCATCCCTTAGGCCGAAGACCTTAGAGATATCTTTGGCGGAAACGTTATTTACTACTGCGCCGTCGAGAATCTCCTCGGTCTGGGGGAAGGTTACTGCGATTCCCTCGAGAAAAGCGCTGCGATAGATAGACTCTTTGAGATATTTTTTTGCGACAAAAATGGCATCTTCTCTAGACATCTGGTATTTATCTTGGATGGTGTACATATTTATATTATAGCAAAGATTTGGGAATACGGCTCTATTGACTTTTATTATCTAATGTGATATAATTAAGGTCCAAATTTAGTTATTTGGGAAAACGAGAAAAGGGGGTGTCTCATGAAAAAGGAGACATGGAACATTAACTTTGCCGATGTAGCCCCGGAAGGAGTATACTTCCGTCCAACTATGGATAGTGGACATCTTTACGGCATAGAAGTCCGCTTTAATAATCGCTTGTACAGAGCGAAAGCGGTGGACTTCGATAGTTTGGCGGTAAAAATTTTCCGTATGTCAAAGCGGAATATTACCGTTATGACCGGAAAGAGAGAGTTCAAATCCGGAATGATCTATCTGATGGTAGACTTTTGGGGATGCAACTCTAAAACGGTGACGAATGTCTTGAAGTTTTTAGCGGATGATGTATTCGCCAGAATTAAAAAGACAACGTCTGCTGACCTTGACCCGCGCAACTAGGCGCGGGTCTTTTCCTATGTTATAATTTAACTATGGAGAAGCTGAAATATAATTTTAACGACATTCGTAAAGAGATTAAAGAGACTAGGCCAGATGTAAGGGCCTTTGGCGGTGGAGCGCCATATTCAGATGGAGAAATAGAGGAAGATTTACAAAGATTACAGAAGATTAAATCTGGGCCGGAGTATACAAAAGACGAGATCGGTGTTTCTGAGTCGGAATTGCAAGAATATGCCACGGTTCTTGAGATGTCAAGTGCGGACTGGTTTGGAGATAGCCTAAGGGATAGCGAATTATTTCTTGATGGCGATGGCGCGCCGACGACAATATTTCCAACATCGGAATATGATGACCATGTGAACCATATTGATGCAATTTGCGTGATGCAGAATGCCTATTCAGATTATAAGCCGTTGCCATTTGCGTTGGATTTAACCTATAACACTTCGTTAAAATTAGATGAAAAGTTTCATTGGAGACACCCTTCGCGCGAAATTGATTTGCCAGGATTTTGTATGGCTAAGTATTTTGAAGATTCTGCTAATTTTCCAGAGGCTTTGCCGAAGGGGAGAATAGAGGTAATGCCAAGATTTGTGATCGGGTTTGATAAAACATTATCAGAAAAGATACTGCATGGACAAATGGTTGATGCGTCGAGTTGGGATGCGTTGAAATACGAAGAACCGAGCGAAAAGGCCAAGTTTTGCGTATTGAAGGAATTGGATATGCAAGCAACCCAAGCGGCGGATTTTTTCTCTGAGCATGAAGAGGATAAGCCGATCTTTAAGGAGCTGAAAGGGCGGATAGTGGCCTTAAAACAGTATTTTGATGGGGCGTTAAAAATTGCGGAAGCAAATGATACGCAAAAATTTGAGGCCTATGCGGAAAAGGATCCGGTGTTCCAAGCGTTAGCGACTTATGACGCGTTTAGCGGCTATAAGGGTTAGGAAAAATTGTAGGCCGGAGTGATCTGGCCTATTTTTTCTTGGTGGTCTTTTTGGCGGAGGACTTTTTGCGGGCGGTTTTATGAGAGGGATGACGAGAAGAACCGCGAGCGGTAGCTCTGGAGGTTCTACGGCCCTTGGGTTTCTCGGCGAGCATTTTTTCGGCTTCTTCCCTGGTAATTTTTTTGGGGTCTTGGTCCTTTGGGATCTTGACGTTATTAAAGCGGCCAGGGCCTTTGACATAGGGGCCGTAGGCACCGATAATAATCGAGATGTCGCCCCAATCGGCGATAATGCTGTCGACTTTCTTTTGGTAAAGCGGCTCGGCGGTTTTGAGGTCGATAGTGTAGGGGTCGTAACCTTTGATTGGAACGTTGTATTTTCCACATTTTAGATAGGGGCCAAAAGGTCCGGCGGCGGCGATAATTTCGGTGCCGTCTTTGGCTTTGCCGAGAGTGCGCGGGAGGGCGGGGAGGGCGAGCTGTTTTAGAGCTTCTTCGTAGGTCACGGTCTTGACGGTTTTCCCTTTCGGGAGCGGGGCGAAACGTGGTTTTTCGCCGGACTCTTTTTCGTTGTCGCCGAGCTGGATAAAGCCGCCGTTTTTGCCGATTTTGGCATAAATAGGTTTGCCGGTTTTGGGGTCTTGACCGAGGGCAGTGGCGTTGTTGTATCTAGTAATGCCGTCGGAATCTTTAATGAGTTTAGAGAAGGGGTCGTAGAAATCCCGGAGCATCTTGACGCGTTCGAGCTTCTGTTCGGCGATTTTATCGAGGTCGGTTTCGATTTCGGCGGTAAAGCCGTAGTCGACGACTTGGTTGAAATGGTCGGTCAAGAAATCGGCGACGAGCTCGCCGACAGGGGTCGGGAGGAGTTTGCCCTTGGTGGCGCCGGTTTTTTCGGTGACCGTGCGTATGAAAATACAAGGACCGTCTTTCTCGGGGCGCGTCGGCTCGGCCCGTCGCCACGGGCGAGCCGCGCTACTACTCGCGCTGCCGCGCTCCGTACCCCCTTCGAAAGAGGCCCTTGCATTTTCATCGAACAAGGCAATCTCCGTAATTTTGCGGGGCTCGCCTTCGGACTCGCCCTTTTTAACGTAGCCGCGAGCCTGGATGGCGGACATGATTGAGGCGTAGGTGCTAGGCCGTCCGATACCGAGCTCTTCGAGCTTCTTGACGAGGGAGCCTTCGGTGTACCGAGCGGGAGGTTTGGCAAATACTTCCCTTGCTGTAATTTTTACAGCATCTACCGTATCGCCTTGTTG
>JAFUBU010000071.1 GCA_017460045.1 Candidatus Saccharimonadota bacterium | reverse complement strand
GAGTTGGCGTTGAGTTCGAGCGACACGCCGATGGGCTTCGACATGTTGGTCTCCAGGCGCAGACCGGCACGCAGGTTGTGGCTCATATCCTGTGGGTAGACGCTCTCGGCATCTACTCAGGGCTCAGGACGGCCGTCTAACTTGCAGCAACCACGCTATGCAAGAAGAGCCGCCGGTCTCGCGATTAGCAAGATCGGAACGACCTTAGACGGCCGTCCTCAACCTCTAATCTTAAGAACCTAATTTCTTTATTTCAAAGTGCAATTTCGCCTCTTCTCTTTGAATGCATAACGTGGTTAATGCTTATATTGTATCAAAGTGCGCGAAAAAATGCAAACGTTGTCGATATCACAATTCTACTGCTCTGGGCGAGTAATTATCGACCTACGCAACGTAAGACGCTCGCCCGCGGAAGCGGTTCTTCTACTTGCGGAATTTAACGAGGAGAGTCGCGGGGAGGAGCTTGAAAATATTGGCGTAGTGTAATTTTTTGGTAAACTTCTGGTTGCTACGAGCGACGGCGAAAGCGTGGGAGATATGGAAGCGGATTTTCAGCTTACGAAGGAGCCGCTGGTCTTTTCGCGTAACGGGGCCGTTGTCCTTGGCGAAATTTTGAAAATCTTTGAAGCTATTCAGCCAATTTTGCCAGATAAGCGAGGACTCACGGACGGTGCTAGTCTCGGTCCCGTAATGGTAAAGGTAAGTCGCTTCGAGGGCGTAGCCGATACTAAGCTCCCGGTTTTTCATCAAGTCCGAGAGATAATCGAGGACGAACTTCGTATCCTCGGCGAATTTTTTCTGGGTATCGAACTCGATTTTGGCGCGTTTAATAACGTCGAGGCGGAAAGCCTTGTTGGTCGCGGCGTAGAGGCGGCCATCGCGGACATCCTGGCGGAGGACAAAACTCAAATCGGTATCGCTCGGCTTCCGCTCGACCGGCGGGTTGGTATAAGTATCGTGGGAGCGGTCGTTGTAGACGCGATGGTACCGGTAACCGCAAGAAACGATTTTCGAGCCCTTTTCGAGGACCTCGGTCAATTTGGTAAAATGGCTCGGGAGGATATCGTCGTCCGAGTCGATAAAGAAGACATACTTTCCGGTCGCCTTTTTAAGGGCGAGGTTGCGGGCGCTCGAAGCGCCGGCGTTTTTCTTGGCTAAAACTCTAATGCGGCTATCTTCGGCGGCGAGCGCTCGGAGGATTTTAAGCGAGTCGTCGGTCGAGCCGTCGTCAACGACGAGAAGCTCGAGGTTTTTATAGCGGTCTTTTTTAATCGAGCGGTAAAGATTTACGAAAGCATCGCCAGTATTGTAGACTGGAATAATAACAGAAAGAAGCGGCTCATTCATAGAGATATTGTAACAAAGGTAATTCCCTTTTGCAAATCTTTAGGCTAGAGCGTACGGGAAAGGGCGAGGGCGGTTTTGACGCAGACGTCCATATCCCAGTAACGGTAGGCGCCGAGGCGGCCGCCGAGGACGAGGTTCGGGTAGGCGGTCTTGACTTCGGCCAGGTATTTTTGGTACAAGGCCTCGGACTCGTCGTTGTTGACCGGGTAGTAGGCCTCGCCGCCCTGCTCAAAATCGGCAGGGTATTCATGGCAAAGAATCGAAGTCGGCTGGTCGACAATCTCGGGACGATGGACCTGGTAATATTTGTAATTATGCGTCCGGGTATAAGGGACGTCTAGGTCGGCTTCGTTAATGACGGCCTCCTTTTGGTCGGAATTTTCGACGCGCTCCTCTTCGAAACGGAGCGAGCGATACGGAAGGACGCCGAACTTATAGTCGAGCAACTCGTCGACCGGGCCGGTATAAATAACAGTCGCGTCCGGGCTAATCGAGGACTCAATATCCTTAAAAGTAGTATTTAATCGTACTTCGATATTTTCGCTACTTAGCATATTTTCGACCATCTTGGTATAGCCCTCTTTCGGGATACCCTGGTACTTGGCGTCGATAAAGTAGCGGTTATTATGGGAGTAGCGGACGGGAATACGGCTCAAAATCGCGGCGTCGAGATTTTTAGGGTCGGTATTCCATTGTTTTTTCGTATAATTTTTCAAGAAAGCCGTATAAAGTTTTTCGCCGACGAGCGAGAGGCCCTTTTCTTCGAAATTTTTCGGGTCTTTAATGCCGGTCTTTTCGGCTTCTTCTTTAACAAATTTTTCGGCCTCCTCGGCGGAAAGGTCGGTACCGTAGAGAAGGTTTATCGTATCGAGGTTAATCGGCATAGGATAAAGTTTTCCGGCGTGGCGCGTATTAACGGTATGGATATAATCGTTGAACTCGGTAAAGTTGGAGAGGTACTCATAGACTTCGTCGAACTCGGTATGAAAAATATGCGAGCCGAAATCGTGGACCTCGATACCGGTCTCGGGGTCGAAATGGGAGTAGACGTTGCCGGCGATATGGGCGCGTTTTTCAATAACGAGGACTTGGTGCTTTCTTGATAGTCTTTCGGCGACCGTCGCACCAAAGAGCCCGGCGCCAACTACTATATATTTCTGAGCAATCATACTCTTCATTATATCAAGTCGACCAGGGATAATCAAGAATGTTTCAAGCGACGAAAAAGTTTATAGCCCCGAGCGCCGGGAGTCCGAACGAGACGAAGATAGGCTCGGAGTTTTTTAGTCAGAGCCGGGTTGCCGCGGAAGTCCGCGGCATTGGCGCGGAGCCAAGTCAGAGCTTCGTCGAGATATTTTTCGGGAATATCGCCGCGCAAACTCGCGTCTAGAAAAGCGAACTTCGCGAGCAAGAGCGAAACTTCGGCGGCGGCGAGAAGGTCGGGATTTTTCGCAGGGCCGGCCGAAAAATAGGCGATAGCCTCGCGGGCGGCACGCTCGCGGGCGAGCGGAATATCAAGGGCCGAAGCCTTGGCCATAATACTATCTTGGCGGCGGCGGTAGAAATAGAGCGGACGGGCGAGCCACACGACTTGGCGGGACGCGGCGTAGAGCTTGTAGGTCGTAAGAGCGTCTTCATGAACCGCCCCGACCGGATACTGGATTTTGCTGGCGCGGAAAAGGTCGGTACGATAAAGTTTGTTCCAGGCGACGAGATCGTAAGTTTCTTGGGCGACTAGTAACTGCCGCGTAGCCGAAGCGCCAGAAAGCCGCCCGGCGGGCGGAAGGACTTCCACGCCAGGAGTCTCAGTATATCCGCAAACGGCGAGGTCGACATCGGAAGATAAAATACTGAGTAGCTCCGAGACAAACGTCGGGGCGAGATAGTCGTCGCCGTCGACGAAAACAATAAATTCTCCCGAGGCGCGCTTCAAGCCGAGATTGCGAGCGCTAGAGAGACCGGAGTTTTTTTGGCGAAGGACTTTTACGCGCGAGTCGCACTTTTTAGCCTCGTCGCAGAGCGCGCCGGAGCGGTCGGTCGAGCCGTCGTCGACGAGAATAATCTCGAGGTTGGAATAAGTCTGGGCCAAAATCGAATCGAGACAAGCCGGCAGATATTTTTCGACATTATAGACGGCGACGACGAGCGTCACGAGCGGGTCGTCGGAAATTACGACCGGCGCTCGACGCGGACGAAATCGGCGGTAGAGATGCGCCAAGGAGGTCAAGGCCCAATTCTTAAACCGGAAAAGCGGACGCAAGAAAAGGTACGTCCTAGGAAATCTAGTCGCGAGCTTGGACTCAAAGGCGCGATCGAGGTCGTTGAAGCTCGATAGCTTAAAGCCGGCGGCGGCAAGTTTTTGGTAATCTCGCGCGGCGACGCGGGCGAAGGACAAGCCGGTCCCAAGCTTCAAGCGATTGTAATTCCAGAGATACGAACGGAAGCGGCAGAGGGCGGCAATCTTAAAAAAGCCCGGACGTTTAGCTAGAAAACCGTCTAGCGCGTCAAACTCGGTCTTGACGGCAAAAATCTTTTCGGCGCTCTTAACGGACGAAGCGGAATTGTCGCGGCGATAATGGTAAAGCGGGAGGTTCGTACAGTAAACTCTCTCCGCGGCGGCGAAGGTCTTAAAGGCAAAGCCAATATCTTGGTAAGACGCACCAGGGGAAGGTAGAAACTCGATCTGGTTTTGTTCGAGTAGCACGCGGCGATAAATCGCCGACCAAATCGACGGCGCGACTAAGAAAATCGACTGGGCCTCGGCGGGGTCGACGGTCTTGCCATCTTCGCCATGATAAAACATTTTTTCGGGGAAATTTTTTTCGGTCTTGCCGTAGAAATGGTAGAAACTAGCCTTTGCGAGGTCGGCGTCGCTTTTAATCGCGCTACGATATAAAACTTCGTACATATTGGGCTCAATAAAATCGTCCGGCTCGACGATACCGATATATTCCCCGCGAGCCTTTTTTAGCGCTTGGTTTAGCGAATCGCCATAGCCGGAGTTTGGCTTGTCCAAAATCTCAAAGCGCGGGTCTTTTTTAACGTAATCCCGTAAAATCTCTAGGGACGAGTCGGTCGAGCCGTCGTTGATTAAAATAACCTCAAAATCGGTAAAAGTCTGGTCTAAAATCGAATCGAGACATTGGCGCAAAAAATCTTCGGCGTTGTAAACTGGGACTAGAATAGAGATTTTCGGGCGAGACATATCTGTAATTTATTATACCAAACCCTTTACAAAATAGGTAGATTTTTGTATATTATAAAGAGAATGACTAAGATACATATTGCAGTTGCCTGCCACAAGCCGTCGCGGCTACCAGAGAACGAATTATTAGTCCCGATACAGGTCGGAGCGAAGCTTGCCAAGACGCGGCTACCGTTTGGGGGCGACGATACGGGAGATAATATTTCCGAGAAAAATCCGGAGTACTGCGAGCTAACGGCGCAATATTGGGAGTGGAAAAACGTCGAGGCCGATTACTACGGGCTTTGCCATTATCGGCGATTTTTATGTTGTCATAGAGTCGAGGCCGAGCGCAACGAGCGCGAACAAATCGTCGCCAATGTCCTCGATGATTTTACGCTAGAGAAATTTGGCCTAGAAAATGTAGAAGAGATGCGGGCGTTTATCGAAAGCGCGGACGCGGTCGTAGGGGAGCCGCAAAACCTGGCGAATATCCATACCCCGCGCGGAAATAAAGTAACGGCCTACGCGCATTGGGCGGCGCACGAGCGGGCGCTTATCGAGGTAAAAGACCTCGAGAAAATGCTAAAAATCTTGGAGGAAGTCGACCCGGAACTTGGGGCAAGCGCGCGAAAATATCTCAAGGGCAATACCTTCCTAGGATTTAACTGCTTCGTAATGAAGAAAGAACTATTTAACGAGCTCTGCAAAGTTGAGTTCGAAGTCCTACGGCGACTCGAGCAGGAAGTCGATTTGACGGATTACTGCCAACAACTTTCGCGCATTTACGGCTTTATGGGCGAAATTATTAGTAGCGCCTACTTCTACCAGCTCGAACAATCTGGAAAATACAGAGTTAAACACGTACCGCTATTATATTTTAACTATACCGACGCCGAGGAGCCGCCGCGCCCGCTACAAGCGGCCAAGACAATACCGGTAATTTTTCACCAAGCCGACGCGCCGGCGTTCCATTTCGGGACGATTTGGCAGACATTTTTGAACCACGCCGAGAAGGAATATACCTACGATACGATTGTAATTTTATCGCAAGCTTCGAAAATTACGAAAAACCTGCTCGCCGAAATGGCCGAGGACTACGACAACGTCAAGGTACGATTTATCGACGAGGAGTATCTTTGCGGGAAAGTTCAAGACCGCGTCGAGACGGAAGTATTTAATTCGATGGCGTTCCTGCCGCTACTACTACCCGAATTTAAGAAGGCGCTCGTCTTTGGACCGAAGATATTATTTATGGACAAGGTCTCGGAGCTTTGGCAGACGGAGCTAGACGGGAACTTAATCGCGGCGCCGCTAGATATTTATACGGTAGCGCTAGCGAACGATATTTACGTCGAGACGGCGCTCGAGCGACTACGGAAATACCTAAAAAATCCGTTGGAAATCTATGCAGTCAACGCGAGTTTGTGGGACTTCGAAAAATATCGCGAAGAGCTAGACTGGCAGAAGATTGCGAAATCTTTTGGACGCTTTAAGAAGGAGAAGAAACACAAGTCGGACGAGCCGCAAATCGTCATCAACACGCTTTGCGACGGGAAAATTAAAAGAGTCGACCAGAAATGGTGGACCTGGTATCCGCTAAGCGACCACCTAGAGTACCAACTACCCTACGCCCCGCTCAAAGATTATGAAAAACTTCTAGCGGCGCAAGAAAACCCGGCCGTCATGGCGTACGAGCGAGACGACCCCTGGTTCCCGAAAGACAACGAGCTCTACCGACCGTATTGGACGGCCGCGAGACAGACGCCGTTTTATGAAGAATACCTCGCCTACTTTGGCGACCGCCGGACGGTAGAGAAAAAGAAAGAGCGTAAGAGCTTTGTCGACCGGATGATTCCGGCGGATACTCCGACGAGGGGCTATATTAGCAAAATCTTCCCCCACGATAGTAGACGATACAAAGTAGTAAAGCGCGGATTAACGAAATTACACCTAAGCAAGTAAAATGGAAAAGCCGAAAGTCTCGATTGTCGTACCGATTTACAACGTAGAACGGTATCTCGAAGAGTGTATCGAGAGTCTCCTGGCCCAAACTTTGGAAGAAATCGAAATAATTTTAATCGACGACGGCTCGCCAGATCGATGCGGCGAAATCGTCGACCGCTACGCCGAAAAAGACGCGAGAGTAGTAGCGGTACATCGGAAAAATGAGGGATATTCGAAGGCCGTAAACTACGGAATTCGACTCGCGCGAGGCGAGTATATCGGGATTATCGAGTCGGACGACTGGGTTGAGCCGACGATGTATGAGAAACTCTACAAGCGGGCGGGCGGAGAAGTCGACGTCGTCAAGTGCGGATTTTGGACTTTCAACTCCGCCGAAAAAGGGGCGAAACGAAACGTCTATTATAAAAATCCCTCCGGCGTAGATTTAAGAAAGGCTCCCGAGGCGAATTTTACCGTCCGAGATTGGCCTAAAATCGTAGCTTTCCACGCTTCAATTTGGGCGGCGCTTTATCGAGCGGAGTTTATCAAAAAAATCCCTCTACTCGATACGACCGGGGCGAGCTACCAAGATTTCCCTTTTGCAATTGAGACGCTTTGTCGGGCGAAGAAAATCGCGGTCTTTAGCGAGCCTTTAGTCCATTGGCGAAACGACCCGGACCAAGTCCACTCGACGAGCGCGAAAGGCGAAAAGCTACTCTATATGGCGAAAAACTCCGCGACGGGTATTGCGATTGCGCGCGAGTTGGGCATCTACGAGTCCATCAAGGAGGCCTTGATTGTCCATGTACTTTGGGCGAACGTAGGATTTTTCTACGCAATCGAGAAAAAATATCAAAAGTCGTATTACCAGTTGATGCACGAAATTTTGAAAGCGGTGGAGGTCAAGGGCGAATTGTTCACGCCGGCGGATTGGAAGTTTTTCAAACTCATGAATAAGCGTACTTGGACCGGAGTTAAGCTACATATGTTCCTATCGAAAGTAAAGGGACACTTCTTCGGCTAGATTATTTGTAGGTAGTCGAGGTCTTGTTGGTCTTGGTATCGAGGTAGATAGTACCGTGTTCATAAGACTGGGCCTGGCGGTTGGTCCCGGCGCTATAAATATCGCTAGTCGGGAAGCCGAGTTTACCGAATTCGAAGTTTTGGCTAGCCCAGGCTTCGCGGATTTTGCCGCGGGACTCGAAGTAGCCATGGGCGTCGTTGCCGACGATAGCGCCGCCCTCGAAGTACTGCCAGTAGATACCGGTCTTTTTATTGGTCTCGATATTACTAGTCGGGAAGCCGAGCGCGCCGAATTCGAAGCCAAACTTTTGCCAGACTTCGCGGATTTTACCGCGGGACTCGAAGTAGCCATGGGCGTCGTTGCCGACGATAGCGCCGCCGGTATAATACTGGTAAATCATACCTGTAGACTTGGTAGTCTTAATCCCGGAAGTTGGGAAGCCGAGCGCGCCAGACTCGAAGTTTTGGTTTTGCCAGACTTTGCGGATTTTCCCGGAGGACTCGTAGTAGCCGTATTTATCGTTGCCGACGATAGCGCCGCCCTCGAAGTACTGCCAGTAGATACCGGTCTTTTTATTGGTCTCGATATTGCTAGTCGGGAAGCCAAGGTTGCTACTTTCGAAGCCCTTGCTCTTCCAGACGTTGCGAATTTTCCCGGTCGACTCGTAGTAACCATGCGCATTGTTGCCGACGACAAAGCCTTTTTCGTATTCGACCCAGTAGATACCAGTTTTAGAATTCCATTCGAGGCCGGTTTTTTCTTGGCCAAACTTCGAGGAGCCGCCGAGCTGGTTGTAGACGGCGACAATTTTCCTAGCGATAGCAACCTGGTCGGCGGTCAAGGACTGGCTAACGCCGAGCGGGTTAATCGAGGAGTCGTCCCGCGGGTTGCCGAACCAATCCGTAAAATAGAGGTAGAAGTTGCGGTTGCCGTAGGCGCCGCAGCCGTCGGAGGAAAGGCCGTAGCCGGCGGCGAGAGAGGCCTTGTTGGGCTGGTACGGGGTATAGGTATAGAGAGCGCCGGTCGCGCGATTTTCGACTTTGACGGTCGAGCCGCCGCAATTTGGGTTAAGATTCGATGGGTAGTAGCTTATATAGTTATTCCCGACGGGGTAATTATTCCATTTATTTTCGTAGACGATTTTCGAAAAGAGGTAGGCGGCGTTGCCAACTTGAGCCTCGAGACCGTAGTACTTCGAATCGCAAGCGGCGCTATCCGGACAACCGTAGCCGGTCGCGGCCCGATATTGGACTTCGTAAGGCCATTTGTCGGTAATGAGCCCCTGCTCCTTTTCGAGGAGGACGATCAGGACCTTGGGGTTAATCTTGAAACTTTGGGCGGCATCCCAAATATGGTACGCGGCAGAATGGCCGTTGATGGTTTCGTTGGCTAGGCAGACGAATTTGCCATCTTTAACGTGGTAAAGGCCGCTCGTTACGCCGCTCGTGGTATTGAAATAATAGCGACGATTGTAGGTAATACCATGTTTAGTAACGTTGACGTTTTCGTATCTAATCGCGTTGACGGCCTTGACGTCGGCGGACTGGTCGCAAGAGTTTTTAGACTTTAAGAAAGCCTGGATATCGGCGACGGTCATCGAGTTGTAGTCGGTCATAACGGCGTCGGAGATAATATTGCCGGCGCGGAAACCGGAAGTCGAGGCGGCCTCGGTCTCGTCTTGATGGGCGGTACTAAGAAAGGCGAAAGTCGCGCCAAAGACAAAGGCAAAGAGCCCGGCTAAGATTAGTCTAAAATGTTTTCTCATACTTCTACTTCTCCTTTTATAATCCCCTTTCTATCTCCGCTCCGGACCGTTACGTTGATATCGTATTTCCCGCCGGTCAAGAGGTCGGTCGAAATATCAAAGCTACAGCTACTAGTCGAAGCGGACGGCGAAATCGCGTCGGCTAAGTTGAAGGAATCGTAAGAGGTCGTAAGGTCGAGGGTACATTCGCCGGTCTCGAGATATTGGTCGATAGAAACGCGAATCATTACGGTCTGGCCGTCGGAGGCGGCGTAATTAACTACGCCGGTCAGGGCGTCCAGGTCGGATGCGTCGCCCTGGTCGAGATTGACCGGGGTCTTACCTTCGACGATTTCCTCTTTCGGAGTTTCTTCTTCAGTTTCTTTTGAGGTCTCTTCTTTAGTCTCCGGCTTTGTTTCCGGGTCGGTCTCTTTTTCGTTTTCGTCTTTAGTCGCGGTCGAGGAAGTCGTCTCGGTACTACCCGAGCCGTTGTCGCTACGGCGATTTAGGGCGATTACAAAAGCGGCGACGCCGGCGAGCAAGATAATCAAGACGACAAAGATAGCCGGGCGGTAGTTACGGCGGCGGGCGGAAGTTTCAGGAGTTTTCTCTACGCTATTATCCATATTATTATAATACCACAAAACTCGTGAAAAATAAACTTGTGTGCTATAATATAGGTATGAGTTTGCCTAGAGTGCTAAATCGACGAAACCGGATTCTGCTTCGGGAGCTTTCGAAGACAGACTTCAAAATCCGCTACCAGGGTTCGGCGCTCGGGTATCTTTGGGCGCTTTTGAAGCCGCTCCTAATGTTTGCGATTCTCTACGTCGTCTTCTCGAAAATCTTGCGGTTTGGGAGCGACATCCCCCACTATCCGGTCTACCTCTTGACCGGGACGGTATTTTGGAACTTCTTTACCGAATGTACGTTCCAGGGGATTCATGCGATCGAAAATCGCGGAGACTTAATTCGGAAGGTAAGTTTCCCGAAATATATTATCGTACTGTCGGCGACGTCGACGGCGATGATCAACTTATTGATAAACGTAGCGGTAGTCTTTATCTTCGCCTTGATTAACGGATGTACGCCGTCGCTATCTTGGCTACTCGTAATCCCTTCGATTATCGAGCTTTACGCTTTAGCGCTAGGGATCTCGCTGTGGCTCGGAGCGATTAACGTCAAGCTGCGCGATATTGGCTCGATTTGGGAAGTATTGACGCAGGCGCTATTTTACGCGGTGCCGATTATCTACCCGATCTCGATGGTAACTGGAGTTTCGAGTATCGCGGCGAACATTATCCTAGTCAACCCGATTTCCCAGGTAATCCAAGACGTCCGACACAATATCGTAACGGACCAGACCGTAACGACTTGGGGATTCAACGGAGTAGGATGGGGATTAGTTTCGATAGCGGTCGTAGTCGCGATTCTGATTTTCGGAGCGCTATTCTTTAGGAAACGTTCAAAGAAATTTGCGGAGGAAGTTTAGATGGGCTTGAAAGACGAATACTTACAGCGGATGCGTAGAGAGGCGATGGCCGAGCTCGAGCAGGACGACTACGCCTTGAAGGTAACCGATCTGCACAAAGATTTTAAGTTGCCGACCGAGAAAGCTTGGGGGCTAAAGCAGGCGATTTTCAATCGTCTCAAAGGTATTAAGGGCTTTAAGACTCAACACGTCCTTAGAGGAATTGATTTTACCGTCCAGAAGGGCGAGTTTCTAGGGGTCGTCGGGCGCAACGGGAGCGGGAAGTCGACGCTCCTAAAGGTCCTCGCGGGACTCTACGTCCCGGACAAGGGGTCGGTAAGAGTAAACGGGAGTATTGTCCCCTTTATCGAGCTCGGGGTCGGCTTTAATCCGGAGCTAACCGGACGCGAAAACGTCTACTTAAACGGGGCGCTACTCGGATTTTCAAACGCCGAGATGGACAAGATGTACGATGATATTGTAGATTTTGCGGAGCTACGCGAATTTATGAACCAGAAGCTCAAAAATTATTCCTCGGGGATGCAAGTCCGACTAGCGTTTTCGATTGCGATTCGGGCGCGGGGAGATATTCTAATCCTAGACGAAGTCTTGGCGGTAGGGGACGCCGCGTTCCAAGAAAAGTGTAACGAATACTTTAAGAGCCTCCATGGACAGCAGACGGTAATCCTAGTTACGCACGATATGGGAAACGTCGAGAGGTTTTGCGACCGAGCGATTTTAATCGAAGACGGTAAAATCCTTCAAAACGGCGACCCGAAGAAGGTAGCCAAGACTTACTTAAACCTTTTCAAATAAACTAAAACCAATATTGCTTGCCGTTTAGGAGGTCGTAATTTAGGAGGCGGTAATTTTCGGTCGCCCGGCCGGTCGGCTGTGCGCCGGCGAGATAGACCGGAGTAAGAATCGGATTTTCGGCACAAGCCGCCGCGGTAATAAGACTTTCGGCGGTCTGTCTCAAATTCAAAACTCCGAAGAGGCTACTAGGAAGACAGCTCGGCGTCGTCGTCGGTAGCGAGACAGACTCATTCTCGACGCCGAATTTTTGGGCCAAATCGGCGCTGTATTTTTTGTCCGAGAAAGCATCGTTTACTTCGAAGTTGGTCCAGATAAAGTAGGGGGTAAGGTGGGTCCGGTCGGCGAGCTTTTTATCGGTACTAGCGTTGGCCGCGCCAAAGACGCCGGGCGAATGGTCGCCGAAGAAGAGGACGGCGGTCTTTTCGTCGGAGTTTTTCAGCTCGCTGAGGAATTCTCCGAGCGCTTGGTCGGAATAGTAGACTCCTTGGAGATAGGCCATAATCGCATCCGCCGAATCGCCGAGAGCGTCCGCCTGGTCGAGCCAAAAGAGTCGCTCCTCTTCGCTATACCCGCCGAGCCAATAAGGAGCGTGGTTTTGCATGGTAATGACGCTGATGAATTGTTTGTCGTCGGAAGACTTGAGCCGGTCGAGCGTCTCGAGGTAAATCGAGCGATCGTTAATATATTCGCCACTACTACCGTCGCGCTCGGTATGAGTCATCTCGTCTTGGGTAATAAACTCGTCGAAGCCTTCAATCGGCAAAACGTAGCTACGCTTGTATAGCTCGCTGGTATAAGAGTGGATAGCGAGGGTCTTGTAGCCGCTCGCCTTGGCGTTGTTGGCGGTAGAGATAATATGGTCGAGCTTCGGTAAGATACTAGTATAGGGGGTAGTCTGGGTCCAGTAGTTCGAGAGTCCGGTATCGACCTCAAATTCGATGTTGGCCGTCCCCCCGCCATACTCCGGAGAATACATATAGCCGCCAGGGGAGGTCTCGAGGAGCGCGTGGAAATTCGAGAGCGGGTCGGGGCCGTCGAACGGGTAGGTATCTTGAATAATCGTGGGGTCGTAGAAAGATTCGTTGAGAATAACGACGATATTATAATCGGTATCCTTAAGGCTAGGTTTACTGGCGTTCGGCTCGGCCTTGGCGAGGTCGGTATAGGTAGTTTTAAGTTTAGCGATAGCTTCCTTACTGTAATCTTTCGGCGGTTCGATATCGAACTTAGCGACGTTGTAGAGGAAGCCGAGGAGGAAATTGGTCTGCTCGTAGGTCAAAGCCTGGCTCCATAAAACGAACTCGGCGTTGTCGAGCCACTCGAATTGATGAGCCGGAGCTCCGCTATGATAAATAATCGGGCCGGCGGCGGCAAAGAAGCCCCAAATCCCGAGCGCGACAACAACGACTCTCGAGCCGACCGCAAACGCGGCGCGTTTAATTCGAGTCCTTTGGTACTTTTGTTTACGAGCCTTGGTCTTGGCCTTCTTCTTTTGTTTCTGCCAATCTTTATGGGAATAGAACGGCAAGTAAGATAGGATTTTACGCGTCAAGTAATCGAGCAAGATACCGAGTCCAACCGCCAAGACCGCGGCAAGAATAATCCGCGTCAACTCGCCGACGTCGATAAAGTTGGTAAGCGCTCCGGCTTGGTCGGTCATCTGGAAATCTTCGGGCAGGAGCGGCGTCCCTCGGAAAGCGACCTTGGTATTGTTAATATAAGTAATAATCGTCACGAGCGCGAAGCCAACCCCTACGGAAGTAAAAGGGCGATGGATAATGCCGTAAATTATTACGACAAGCGTAAAAATAATCAGCGCCGAGTACCAGAAAATCATCGGCTTCTCGTCCATAGATTGCCAAGTCGCGTCGGCGTCATTTCCAGAAATACGATATTGTAGATACCAAGTTAGTAGAATCGCGCTCACGAGCAAAATTCCCCACCTACGGAGGAATACTACGAGAACTCGTCCGACTTCCTTGAGGCCCGCCAAAATTTTGGACTTATTCATGGTATATATAATAGCACAATCTCGTTAATTATGCTAGTTTTTGTAGAGACCTAAGTGTTTCTTGCCGTCGTAAATTAGGGTCGGAATACCCTTGGGCTTAATCTGTTCTTCGATCATGGTACGGATTTTGGCGATATGGGCCTTGACGTCGTCGGAGGTCGCTTTTTCGGCGACGGATTTAATCTGGGCGTCTTTTAGCCCCCATTCTTTAAGCCAGCTCTTCAAAGTCGCTTCGGCGGTCGCGGCGTCGTATTCATTGTTGAAGAGGTACTGCCAATTTTGATGGCTCGGGCTCGATTCGGTATAGAGGCGATTTAGCAGTTTTAGGCTCAAGTCGGCATAGGTAGAATCGTCGCCCTTCCCCGCCTCGGCATCTTTTAGGAGGAGAGCGTAGTAATAATTCGTCAAAAGGTCGGAATTCTTAAACTTCGGCGTACCGTCGGGGTTTTCAATCACGTAGAGCATAATATAGACGATATGATTTTTAAGAAACTCCGTATCTTTTAGCTGGTTGCGGAAGGAAGAGAGACAGACAGTACAACCGGGGTCCATAATATCGAGAGCGCTCGGCGTACCTTCTAGCTCGTAGTCCGAGAGCGCGAGCTCGTTGATCGACTCGACCGGGGTAACGAGATAATCTTCGGCGTTCCAGGTCTTTAGCCGGTCCGGAATAGCGGCGAAAATTTCGCCCCACTCGGAGAACCAGTTTAGGTCCTCCTCGTCAATCGAGCAAGATTCGGCGCCGAGCGCGCAAGAGGCGGGATGGGAGACGTTGCAAGTCCCGAGCGTCCAGATAGCGAGACCGGCCTTAACCCCCTCGATGAGCGACCAGGCGGTAACGAGGACGATTAGGACGCTCGCAATTTCAATCATAATACTAAGCGGCTTGACCGCCTCGGGCTTTTTTAGGACGACCTTCTTTAAGAGGGCGGTCTTGACGTCGTCCTGGAAACTAGTATCGCATTTTCGAAAGGTAATATGGCGCGTAAAACAATGCCAAGATTTTTTTAGGACCTTTAGATACTTGCGGCCGAGGTCGCGCTTGAAGATACTGAGGAAGGCGACGAAAACGCCGACGATAATTAAGATAATAAAAGCGGCAATACAAACCATATAATATATTATACCACATTAGGCGCGAATACGCTCTTCAACTAGGCCGGTAGAGAGATTTCTCAGGACGAGCTCGCCGGGCCAAGTACTATTCTCGACGCGGTGGGTTACGCGGCCGGACGAGTCGGTAATGGTCAAGCCCGAGCGAACGGCGCAGTCGCTCAAAATCGAGGTCGAGCCGTCGGCATTTCTTTGTATTAAACTATTTCTTAGAAGCATTTCTTCTAAAAGTCCCATGTTTCCTCCACTTATTTTTCTAGATTTTACTCTTTTCGCATCAAAAAGTAAACTGCTTATGCGGCTCGATTGTAAATAATACTATTTAGGAATACCAAGGGCGTCGTCGGAGAGCGGCTCGGGCGAGTAGGGGTTTTTGAGCTCGTCGAGGTCGTTCAGCTCTTCCTGAAAATGTTTCAAATATTCGTCGAGGTCATAAACCGTAACGGGGCCGTCCTCAGAGAAGAGAAACTCCTCCTCGACCTCGCGACTTTCGATTTCCTCCTTGTCCGGGAGGAAGCCGGGGCGCGAGCGATCGAGATACATATCGCCGGAATTATGGTAGATTAAGATACTGATCCCGGTCGTAAGTAGCGCGAGCAGAGTCGAGCCAATACCGAGCCAAAGTAAGTTGTAATTTTTCTTTTCGGCCGTTTCCATTAGAGCGTCCCCTTTAGCGCCTGGACGGCGTTTTGATGTTTTTCGAGGAGCATCCGGAAGGCCTCGGTCGACTGTTCGAGGTCGTTGCGGGTCTTGCGAGTCTCGACGAGCTTGGCGTAAAACGCCGCGGGGTTGTTTTGGCAATCGGTATCAAGCAGGGCCTCGAAAGATTGTTCGTAGAGGGTAAATTTCTTGGCGAAATCTTGGCGCTTGGAGAGGAGGCTAGAATGGAGCTCGGTCAAGGTCGTACTCGGGAGGGCGTTTCGGACGAGGCGGAGGTTTAGCGGGATGATAAAATCGGAGATGATATCTTCGTAGAGGCCGCCCAAAATCGAGCGAGTCTTGGTATCGGTCTTTTGGAGCTTCCGGAGAGATTGTTTAATCGAATCGCAAGACTGGGAGATAGCGCCGGTCTGTTCCTTCGAGAGAGTCGACTTCGCCTCTTCGGCGTAGACGCGGGTCGGAAGAAAAGCCGCGGCGGCGAGAAGTATAGAGGTCAAAATCAGGGTCCGAATCTTTTTCATAATATTATTATACACTATTTTTAGCTAAAGAGGCCGCGCTTTTTGGCTTTCTTGAACTCTTCGAGGAGCTCCTTTTGTTTTCGGGAGAGATTTTTCGGAGTCTCGACGATAATCGTCACGATATGCGGGCCGCGGTCGCCGTCGGCACGGAAGGGGACGCCATGACCAGAGAGTTTGAAGGGAGTCCCGGACTGGGTCCCGGCGGGGACTTTCATAGTAATTTCGCCGTCGACGGTCTCGACTTTGACTTCGCACCCAAGGGCGGCGTCGACCATGCTGATTTTTTCTTCGGAGAGGATTAAAGTACCTTCGCGAGTTAGGTGTTTATGGGGCTTGACCCGGATTTGGACGTAGAGGTCGCCCTTTTCGCCGCCTTCGGGAGCTTCGCCGCCTTTACCTCTCAAGCGAATTTGCATCCCGTCGTCGATACCGGCAGGGATTTTAAGCTTGAGGCTCTCGCCGTTTACGCTGACTTGTTTTTCTGTACCAAAGATAGCCTCTTTGAAAGTAATCGTAACCTGAGTCCGATAGTCGGCGCCGCGACGCGGGCGTCTCGCGCCAGCGCCAAAACCGAAGAACGAGCCGAGGATATCGTCGAGGCCACCGCCGCTCCCGAAGTCGAAGCTAAAGGTCTGGGAATAGGCGCCGTTTCCAAAGGGGTTTCCTTGGCCAAACGGGTTTTGGCCGCCTCCAAATGGATTGCCCGCGCCTCCGTCGACGCCGGCGTGGCCAAATTGGTCGTAGCGGGCACGCTTTTGTTTATCGGACAAGATTTCGTGGGCCTCGGAAACTTCCTTAAACTTTTCCTCGGCCTCCTTGTCGCCGGGGTTTTTATCGGGATGGTACTTAATTGCCAACTTACGGTAGGCTTTCTTGATTTCATCATCAGAGGCGTTTTTGCTAACGCCCAGTACTTCGTAGTAGTCGCGTTTGGTCATAGATTTTTCTCCTTATTCAGTTTTGGTAGGTTTAATATTTTATCAAAATCACTTTGATAATTCTGGTCTTGGATAACACGATATTTTTCAAATTCGGATAGAGCGTGTTCCTTGGCAAGCTTCGCTGTAATTTTGCCGGCATCTTTTAGAATATCTTTTTGCTGTAATTTTAGTAAATCCTCAAAATGATTCGCCCAATCTAACATGGTCATCGGAATCTTTTGCTCGGCTTTTTCTTCAGCAAGGTCAAGATAAGCGTTGACGATACGGCGCATTGATTTTAGCTCGTTTTCGGTTAAATAATTTTTAGCAACAACGACATCAAAACGCTGGATTTTGCCATCAGGGGCATCTTTCCAAGAGGTAAGCCCCATATGCTCTTTAGCACTATCAGCACGATTGAAAATAGTCTCAGCAGCAGTTTCCCTATGGATTGCCCAGTGAAGTTTATTTTGGACGGCGGCGAAAAACTGTCTAGTGGTCTTTGCGGTCTGGTCATAGTCTAAACTTGTAGCATAAATATCAGTAATTTTTTGATAAAAACGGCGCTCGGAAAGGCGAATTTCGCGAATTCGCTCAAGAAGCTCATCGTAATATTCCTGGGTTAAGACAGTACCGCCGTTTTTAAGACGCTCATCATCAATAGCCCAACCTTGAATAGTATAATCCTTCACAATATGATTCGCCCATTTACGGAATTGAACGGCGCGGGGATTATTGACTTTGAAGCCGACAGCAATAATCATTTGGAGGTTGTAGTGTTTGGTATTGTATTGCTTGCCGTCAGCTGCAGTTATTAAGAAATTCTTAATAACTGAATCTTCGGATAATTCCCGATCAGAGAAGATAGTCTTGATGTGTTGGTTTATGGCAGCAACTGATACCCCGTAAATTTCGGCGAGCATTTTTTGAGTCAGCCAAATATTCTTGTCCTCGTAGCGGACTTCATAACCTTGTTCGCCAGTAGAAGCGACAAAAGTCAGATATTCAGAAGCGCTAGAACGGATAAGATTTTTTGGTTTATTCATAGTTTAATTATACATTATTAGCACTTGGAATGCAAGAGTGCTAAAATGCTTGTGGCCTTGTTGAATAATTCCCGATTTTTCCTAACTTTCACTCCCGATTTTGCCGAATCCCCAGCATCTTATGATATAATGAGCTCAGATAGGAGAAAATATGGATGAAATTTTAATGAAAATTGAAGGACAAACTGGGAGTGCTCTTGCTTATGAAGATAGAGTAGTATTTTCAAGAAGAGGCTTTAAAGGGTTTATGGCTCAAGGATTTGGTGGGGATAGAACCTTTTATTACAAGGACATTACGTCTGTAGACTTCAGAAAACCTTCGTTTGTTGCAAATGGATATTTAAAAATATTAGTTGCTGGCGTCCAAGATAACAATAAAGAAAAAGTTAATCTTGCTGGAACTACTATGGATGCATTTAAAGATCCTAATACTTTAGCGCTTCGTGCTTTCAAAAAAGATACGGCAAATAAACATGAAGAGTTTTATAATTTGATTATGAAAAAAATTAAGGATATTAAGAATCCAAGTGTTACCTCTGATAATTCGACAACGTCTGCTGCTGATGAAATTAAAAAGTATAAAAATCTATTAGACACCGGAGCAATTACACAAGGAGAATTTGCAGCAAAGAAAAAGGAACTACTAAATTTGTAAAATTTTCACTAGACTCCTTCATGAGGGATCAGCAGCCTTTACATCAGAGGTAATTTCCGATTTTGCCGAACCCACATCCCTCGCCATCTGTAAAGAGAAGAATTTCCGCTAAATTGTGTATTTACTCGAAAATTCTTTGGATATATAATCTCGGATACGCTCGATTTCCAACCTAGCTCGGTTGGTAAGCACTACTTCGTATGTGACGCTTCTCACAACTCCTCCTGAAATCCGCATAAGCGTCATCTAGCGGGATAGTATCGCCTCTCTCGGCATCTGCAATTCCTTCGTCAATCGCAACGAAAAATTCTTCTCTGCTGATTGGCTCTAATCCGACAGCTTGTTGCCACGATAATACTGATCTGTTCATATTATTATTCTAGCATAACTTAGGAGGTTGGGCAATGGGGATAAAGATGGCTTCGCGGAGGGAGGAGCGCCAAGGACTGGAAGGTTTTGTTGGGTATGCGCTAATTACTTTACTAAGCAACGAACGCTGTGTCCTTTGTTCTTTTCTCCATAATCGCTACGATGCACAGCAACCGCACTGTTAGTAACGTAATAATACCACGAATAATTGCTCGAAGCTACCGATGAGGTCATGAATGTAACATTATTTCCGATGTATCGAATTGCCCACGTACCTGTGGGAGCATAAAATGTGCCGAAAAGTGGTATTCCAAAACCAGCATAGTTGCTGGAGGATTGGTCACCGGTGCTAACCCCGGTGACGATGGTAGAATCCGTGGTAGTTTTTCCAGCGGCATCAGAACCGCTCCAGGAGGCATTTTGGTTGTAACTTTTAGCTAAATTATACACGTCATCAGGACTAGAACTGGAAATTGTGCTTCCATTGTCGGTGACTTTTGGCAAACGCCAACCTTTTGGGCAGATGTCGTAGCTGGATGATCCGCTAGTTTTACCGTCCCCATAGTATGAGTATCCTGCAGTAGCGGTATAGAATGAGTAATATGTGTTGGCCTTTGTCAAAGTAGCGCTACCGCTTGAGGCCCAATCTGGATACCCAGTAGTGCCAGCTGGCGCATAGTACGCGTGGTTTCGGTTTGAAGTGCTGCCCCAATCAGAGTTTGAAGAAGCTGGTATCGTGAAATTATAGGAGGGGTCTGAGCTGTTCGATGATATGTTTGAGTCTAGATATGAAAGCTGTTTATTTACTATCAGTAGATTATCAACCATCCAGCATTTGCCATCAGCCAATTTTTTCACCCTATATTGGTTGTTATCTCTGCTATCTGTCAATGTTATGACTTTATTAGTAGCCAAGCTGGAGCATCCCGTCCACCCCTGCATATATGCTACCGTACTCTCAAAAAACGGAGACAGCGTGACCGTTCCACCGTTGATGGCGGTAAGACTGGGCTTAGTAAGGGTTTGCCCGAGATTGTAGGTTTTAGTATTAGAAGCTGAGCTACTGGTAGACCAACCTTTTTGTTCATAGCCGGATTTAGTACATTTAGTACTAGATAACGTAACGTTTTGGTCGTAAGTAGCGGAAGTACTAGTAAAGCTACAAGTCCCGCCAGTAGAGCCAGCGGCGTAGGCAATCGTATACGTATTAGCCGTCCACAGAGCAGTTAGAGTCACAGACGATAAGTCCCCTGGGTTTATGTCTACTGTACCGGTAATACCATAAGAGTTGTTGTTTTGGTCTTTCCAGCCGGTAAGGGTATAGCCAGTCCGGGCGATTACGGAAGAAGAGGAGATGGTAGATAAGTCTATCGTATCATCAAAGGCGATATCTCTACTAGTTAGAGTATTAGTTGTAGCAGAATTACCGTTAAAGTTCAAAGTATAACTAGTACAAGCACTGTCCATTAGTACGGTATAGAGTACCTCTCCAGTATAAGTACCAGGAGTTTTAGCGGTACTTACGTTTACTCCATAGTAAAAATCGTAGGAAGCGGAAGTAGTCCCAGTATAAAACGGAGTAATACTACTAATATCAGCAGCATAGGCAGGCAGGCCAGAAAAAGCCGAAGCGGTTTTCCCTACTCCCCAAGTATCGCGAGAAAGAGTAGTTTCACTTCCGGTAGCGGTACTACTAGTTGCAATATAATTCTTAGCGTTT
>JAFUBU010000070.1 GCA_017460045.1 Candidatus Saccharimonadota bacterium | reverse complement strand
TGACCCCGATGCTCCTCCAGTTCTAATCCAAGTCTCCCCGGTTTCCAACCAAGTCATCATCGAATCCGGTAAGACCAAGGAATATTCCATGACCATTAAAAACGCCGGCTCTAAAGATTTCTCATACCATCTTTACGCGACCCCGTATTCTATCGCCGATGAGCTTTACAACGCCGTCGATTTCTCGACCGAGACTCCCCGGACCCAGATTGCTCGGTGGATTAAATTCTACCAAGATGGCAAGCTCGTCGACCGCCCGAAGTTCACTATTAAATCTGGCGAGACCCAGCTAATTAAATACGTCGTCGAGACCCCGGCCGATATTCCGGCGGGCGGCCAATACGCCGCTATCTTCGCCGAGACGGAGACTGGCGACGGCGTTGGCGAAGATAGTCTCCCGGCCGATACCTCTGGTATCCGTACCGCTTCGCGCGTCGGTATGGTTGTCTATGGTCGTACCAACGGCGAGACTACGGAGCTCGGCGAAATTACCGATTTTAATATCCAGGGCTTTATTACCGATAGCAATATCGTCGCGACCGCCAAGGTCCACAACGGCGGCAATACCGACTTCGAGTCGAGCTTTACCATGAAAATTAGCTCTATCCTCGGCGCTGAGCTTTACAACAAGACCTCTTCCTATACTATTCTTCCCGAGACCGATCGCCGCGTTAATCTTGAGTGGAGCGAGACGCCGTTTATGGGCATGTTTAAAGTTTCCTTCAAGGTCGAAGTCCCGGGCGAGAATGGCGAGAAGATTACCAGGGAAGAAGAAAAATTAGTCGTCAAATTCCCGATTCTAATGATAATTTTGACCATTTTGGTATTGACAGGACTAATCATAGGCATTATAATGTACGTAAGGAAGCGCAGAGAGCGCAACGCTAGACTCGCAGTTTAGCTCGCTCTGTCGGAGCCTACCGGCCGTAAGCCCCGAACTGCAGGACCAAAATAAAAACTAAAAACAAAAAGAGAGTGCAGAGTATATGAAAAAAATACACAAACGTTTACTGGGTGTCGGTGGACTAGCGCTTGTTGCTGCTATTACTACTGTCGCCTATCATATACCGGATGCTGGTGCGGTATCTTATTCCGCCAACGTCGACGTCAATGTTAGCGTTGTTAGCCAAAATCCGGAAGTAATCATAAATAGCCCGCTTGACGGTGCTAAACTAACTAATCCAAATCTTAATATTAAGGTCCGTTATGGCGATGCCGAGAGCATTACCTATACTTTGATTAAAGGCGACCAATCCGTCGTCATCCCTTCGCCAGCCTTGTCTGGTAACGCTACCGAAATCTACGGTAATAGCGGGGAACACAATTTCTACTACAATCTCAAGGAGTTTAATCCTAGCACGGCCGGCTACGGAAGCTATACCTTGAACGTGACCGTCAACGGGAAAAATAGTAGCTCGGTTGAAGATTCTGTGAGCTTTACTTATACCCCAGCTTCGGTCGACGACGGCAGTATTCCCGTCGATGAAAATAACAACCCGATTGTCGACTTAAACGTCAAAGAGTCTGTCATTAAGGTCGAAGCAATCGTCTTAAACTCGGATGGCAGCGAAGCTTTCCGGACGACCGTCGATACCAACGGCGAATCTCCGGTTTACATGACCCTTCCGTTTTCGAGTAATAATAGCGAAAGCGGTACGTATACCGTAAAGTTTATTACTTATAGCTACAACGGTCTCGGCCAACTTGTCGCCGACCAAGACGAGGCTACGACCAACTTAAAGACTCAAGTTACTTATACCAAGAAAGTTGTCCCGGACGACGCTTTCCCGCCGGATGATACCCCGGCTACCCCGCAAAATCCTGAGGCTGGCGACGAAAACAACCCCGAAGTCCCTGCTCCGGCTGGTACCGAAGAAGGCGAAATCGTCCACGTCGTCGTAACTGACCCGACTACCGGCGAAGTCGTCCTCGAGGTCGATTTACCGGCCAATGCGGACGGTACCGTTACTATCCCGTTCGGCGACTACAACTTGCCTGAGGGCGATTATCAGGTAACCGTTACTCCTTATACCGAAGATCCAATTACTGGCGAGCCGGTCCTCGACCCTTCGAAGGCTACCTCTAGCAATACTGAATATGAAGGTAAGACTGAAGAAAATCAAATAACTGTTAACCCCGAGACTGGCAACCCGGTCGTCTCCATTACCAACGATGGCTCGGTCGTCAAGGCTAAAGTCATTATTGAAGATAAAGACGGCAACAAGATTGAAGTCCCAATCGATATTGCCCCCGGCCAAACCGAAATCAACATTCCGTTTGAGAGCCTCGGTCTCCCGGCTGGCGATTACAAAGTAACTGTTATTACCTATAGCCGCGACCCAGAAACTGGCAAACTCGTTCCGAATCAAGACATTAAATACGTCAAACCTTACAATGTTGCCTATGATGGCTCCGGTGTTCTCCCGTATCGCTTTATTGACGAAAACAATGAAAACGATACCCATAACTGGGATCGCTACGCCAACGCCGGTAAAGATCTCTTCTTCCGCATCCCGACTTTCGATACTTACCGCTATTTCGACCCGAACGATGTCTATGTTACTACCCTTGGCAACGAAGCCAATCTCTTCAACGCGGGTAACAGATTGAACCGGATCTACTTCAAGGATAGCAACGGTAGCTTAAATCTCTACCTCCTTTCCTCCTACCTTGCGACTCTTAAAAACGGCAACTACGTCCTCGGTGTCATCCTCGACAATGGCGAGCGCCCGACCGTCGATTTCGAAATTACTGGCGAGCTCAAGGGCGAATGTACTGAAACCCCGAACCCGGTTATCGACATCGAAGTCGAAGAAGGCGTCGTTAAGGTCGAGATTATCGTCTACGACAAGAACATGAAAGAAGTCTTCCGCTTTGAGGCCCCGGTTACGAGCATTACCACCAACCATATTACCCTCCCGCTCAGCAACTACTGCCTCGGAGACGGCGATTACTACTACGGTATTATCCCCTACATCTTGGACGAGAATGGCGATTATGTCCCGCTCATTACCGAAGACGAAGCCGAGCAAAACGCTATCAAGTTTACTTACGGCAACCCCGAAGTCCCGAATACCGGTAGCTTCCTCTCTGCCCTCAACCTTTCCCAGAAAGATTTCCTCCTGACTGGCCTAATCGTCTTTACCGTTGTTACTGCCGGCGGAATCTTTATCCTCCGCAAGCAGGAATCCCGTAGATAACCCTATCTGTCGCTAGGCTAGGGGCTTACACCCGGTCTCTAGTCTAGCCTCTGCGCGAAAATGAGCATCGAAAAACTGCGAGGATGCTCATTTTTGGATTTTTGCTCCAAAATACTAGCGCTATGGTATAATAAAGAAAAGGAGTTTTTATGAAAGGTAAAGTAAAAAAGTTTATCAACTCGGCTATTATTATCGCCGTAGCGTTTATTATTCTCGGTCTAGTATTTATTATTTTCCCGGAAAGTTCGCTTGATACGATTCGGTGGATTACGGCGATTTTCTTCTTCGCGTTCGGCGCTTATATGCTCGCCGCCAACGCGAGCTCGAGACGCCCGGCCTTCGGCGCGACTATCCTTGGGGTTGTTATGCTAATCGCCGGCCTCGTCTTTGCGGTCAACGAGGGCGTGATGAATATCTTCCCGATTATTCTCGGAGCGTGGTTTATTATTTCTTCTCTCTCGACGGTCCAATATTCCATCGCCCTAAAAGATACCAATGCCAAGGCTTGGTCTACGCTGACTTCGATACTCGAGATTGTCTGTGGCATTATTCTTATTATCAATCCTTGGGGTGGCCAAATCGCCATGATGACTTTCGCCGGGATTATGATGCTAATCTACGCCGTCGCTTCGCTAATTGACCTCATAACCATCAAGAAAAACTTGCAGAACCTCAACAAGAAGTTCGAAAAACTTATCGAAGGCGAAGTCGTCGAAGAGAAAAAAGAATAAAAATTAAGCCCCTCGGGGCTTGATTTTTTATTTGACTTATACTAGAATATAAGAGGCGGGCGGTTAGCTCAGTTGGCTAGAGCGCGTCTTTGACGTAGACGAGGTCAGGGGTTCGACTCCCTTATCGCCCACCATAAACTTCCAGGGGCTGGTAGCTCAGTTGGTTAGAGCACGGGCCTTTTAAGCCCGGTGTCGAGGGTTCGAGCCCCTCCCAGCTCACCATTTTTTGTGATTACATGGAAATAATTATGAATAAAGAACTGATTAGAAATATCGCCATTATCGCCCACGTCGACCATGGTAAGACTACTCTCGTCGATGGGCTTCTAAAACAGTCCCATACTTTTCGCGATAACCAAGCCGAGATGTCCCAGACTCTTATCATGGACTCCGGCGACCAGGAACACGAGCGGGGGATTACGATTACCGCTAAACAAACCGCGGTATGGTACAATGGCTATAAAATTAACATTATCGATACCCCGGGCCACGCCGACTTCTCCGGCGAGGTTGAGCGTACGCTCAATATGGCCGACGGCGTTCTTTTGATTGTCGACGCCCAGGAAGGCCCGATGCCTCAGACGAAGTTTGTTCTCCAAAAGGCGCTCGACTTAAAGTTAAAACCTGTCGTCATTATCAATAAAATCGACAAGCCGGCGGCTCGCATCGAAGAGGTTAAAGACGAAATCGAGAGTCTCTTCCTCGAGCTCGCGACCGACGAGTCCCAGCTAAACTACCCGATTTACTATGCTATCGCAAGGGAAGGAAGAGCCGGGAAAACTACCGACCTTGACAACGACCTCCATGTTATCTTCGAATCTATCTTGAATGATATCCCCGAGCCGAAAGTCGACGAAGACGCCGGAAAAGGCGTTCAGCTTCTCGTCGCCGCTCTCGCCGCCGACAACTACCTCGGCAAGTATGCTATCGGTAAAATCTTCCGCGGCAAACTCAAGAAGGGCGAAACCGTCTCGGTCCTCGGCCCGCGAGCCGCTAAGGCCAAAGTCGAAAAAATCTTTACCTACCGCGGTCTCGGCAAAGAAGAGGTCGACGAAGCGACCGCCGGCGACATCGTCGCCTTGACGGGCGTCGCTAGCGCCAATATCGGCGATACGATTGCGACCGGCGAAAATCCCGAGGCTCTTCCGACTATTGAGCTCGAACCCCCGACCTTGAGTATTTATATCGGCCCGAATACCTCCCCGCTTAAGGGGAAGGAGGGCGAATTTACGACTTCCCGCCAGATCGCCGAACGCCTCGAAAGAGAGCTCGAGACTAATATTGCCCTAAAAATCAAGCCTGAAGGTCTCGGCTACAAAGTCTCTGGCCGCGGCGAGCTCCACCTTTCTGTTTTAATCGAGACCATGCGCCGCGAAGGCTACGAGCTCGAGGCCGGTCGTCCGGAGGTCGTTTATAAAGAAGAAAACGGACAGAAACTCGAGCCGGTCGAGAGCCTAACTATTGAGGTTGGACCCGAGTTTGTCGGCCCGGTCTCCCAGGAAATGGGCATTAGAAAAGCCGAGTTAAAGACTCAAGAATTGACCAGCACCGGCTCGACCCGCTTTACTTATGAGATTACGACCGCCGCTTTGATTGGCCTCCGCAACAATCTCCTGACCGCGACTAAGGGTACGGTTATCATGTCGAGTATCCCGATGGGCTACAAGCTGGCGGATAGCAAGTACAAGCCCGAGCGAAACGGCGCTTTGATTTCTTTCGAATCTGGCGTCTCGACCGCCTACGCCCTCGACGCGGCGCAGGCCCGCGGCGCGCTCTATATTCCGCCGGGGGTCCCAGTTTACCAGGGTATGATTGTTGGTCTCTCCAATAAAAAGGAAGATATCGATATTAACGTCTGTCGCGAAAAGCAGTTGACTAATATGCGGACGCACGCTTCGGACGGTGCTATTCAACTTACCCCGTATACGAAACTTAGTCTCGAACAATGTCTGGACTTTCTCTTAGACGACGAATTGCTCGAGGTTACTCCAAAATCTCTGAGGCTACGAAAGCGTCAGCTCGATCCCATTAAGCGCAAACGTGAAAATCGGGTATAATATAAATATGTTAATCGACTCCCATTGTCATATCCACGATACCGAAACCTACGAGTTTGCGCTTTCGCGCGCCCAAAAACCGACTTCGCTCGCCTATACTCCCGACGCCCTCCTCGCCCGCGCCGAAGCCGCCGGCATCAAAAAGCTCATCTGCATCGGCACAAGCCACGAGGATTCCCTGAAGGCGCAAGCCTTTGCGACCTCGCGCGATAATGTTTTCTGGACGTATGGGATTCATCCAGACGAGGCGGGGACTCGGGAGGCAAAGGGTTCTCAGAACAATAAAGAGATTTCTCCCCGAAAAATTATCAACGCTCGCGGGCCTGAGTCCCGAACTGGAGCGAAGCGGAATTTGGGCGAAGGCCCGACCGAGCGTTGTGATTTTGAAGGGCGAGAAATCTCCCGTTCTGAGAACCCTTTGCCTTCCGAGTTCCCGCCTCGTCTGGTAGCCATTGGCGAGATAGGCCTCGACTACCGCAACGGTACCGGTACAAAGGAACAACAAATCAGGCTCCTTGAGCAGATGCTTGAGCTTGCGACGGACAGCGACCTACCTTGCGTCTTCCACGTCCGCGAAGCTTTCGACGACTTCTTCGCCGTCCTCAGGAACTTTCCCGGGATTAAGCGTGCCGTCGTCCATTCTTTCTCAGATAGCCCCGAAAACTTGAAAAAGGTTTTGGGCCTCGACTTCTACGTCGGCGTCAATGGCCTCTCGACCTTCGCCAATATCCCGCTCCCGCCGCTCTCGCGTACGTTACTAGAGACCGACTCCCCCTTCCTTGCTCCTGTTCCGCATCGCGGCGAAGTCGACGAGCCGGCTTTCGTCCGGAATATCGCAAACTTCTTGGCGATTCATTATCAGACGACCTTCGACGATGTTGCGAATATTACAACGGAAAACGCAGAAAGGCTTTTTAAGATATGATTTTCCTAGACTACGCTTCCGCGACTCCGGTTTCCGAGGCCGCTAAAGAGGCCATGGCGCCGTACGAGAGCGCCCAGTTTTTTAACCCTTCCGCTCCCTACCTTGCGGCGAAAAATGTCCGCGACGACTACGAGCGGGCCAAATCCGACCTGGCCCATCTTATCGGCGCTAAGGGCGACGACCTCGTCGTTACCTCCGGCGCGACCGAAGCTAATAATCTCGCCTTCTCTGCTCTTGATCTAGTCGAAAGCCCGACCGTCCTCGTCCTGGAGACCGACCATGCTTCAATTCTTAATACCGCGAAAAAATACCCGACTGAGCTGATTAGGGTCGATCGTACCGGCTTAATTGACCTTGAAGATTTTCAAAATAAGTTAACTAGAAACGTCGCCTTCGTCTCGATTGCTCTCGCCAATAACGAACTTGGTACTATCCAGCCGCTTGCCGAGGTTGCCCAAATTATCAAAAGGGAACGTATGGCCCGCCTCGTCGCCGGAGATGCCCGCCCGCTCTACCTCCATTCCGACGCGTCCCAGGCTCTAAACCTCGTCCCGATTTCTGTCGCTCGCCTTGGCGTCGACCTCTTGACGCTGAGCGCGGCCAAAGTCTACGGCCCTAAAGGAGTCGGTGCGCTCTACCATGGCCATAATGTAAAGTTGGCGCCGATCGCCACCGGCGGCGGCCAGGAGAGCGGTCTTCGCTCGGGGACTGAAAATGTCGCCGGTCTCGTCGGCTTTGCTAAGGCTGCCGCAGAGGCCAAAAAACATCAAACTTATAATCGCAAGCACTACGAAAAGCTCCGCCAAGTCCTCAAGTCCGAGCTGGAACAGTCGGAAATCGCGCCGCTCTTCCTCGGCAACCCGAAACACCAGCTCGCCAATTTTTGCCCAGTTTCTTTCCCGGGGCTCGACGCCGAAAGGCTAATCTATCTCCTTGAAGATGACGAAATTTACCTTTCTACTGGCGCCGCTTGCGCCGCCAGTAAAGGCGAGCCGTCCCACGTCCTAAAGGCTATCGGGCTTAATAGCCGCGAAATTGCCGGCTCGCTTCGTATTTCCCTCGGCGCGGAGAATACCGAAGACGATATGCGCATCGCCGGCCAAAAGATCATAACCGCAATAAAAACTGAACTTGCCAGAAAGTAAAGAATCTGGTACAATAAAAGTATCTAGTTGATCGTTCATTTACAAATGAGAGGAGGGTTTATATGAATTGTTTCTACTACACCATTAAAGCGAAGACCTTGAAAAGGTTGTTTCGCGAAGATTTAGTTTTAACGATTCCGGTCTACCAGCAGGAGGTTATGCCCGAGGAAGGCGATCGCGTCTACTTCAACAACTTCGAAGATGTCTTCTCGATTGAGAAGGTTAGTCCTTCTTTGGAGGAGGCCGAGCTAATCGAAGCTTACCATATCGATGAGTTCACTAGACCGTATCTACAGGGGTTCTTCGACCTGGCGCTTTACCCGATTTGTACCGATATCGAGATTGTAAGCCTCGCCGATATGTTCGCTAATGGCAAGTATGAAGAAATCAGCCCGGTCGATGGAGACGTTTACTTCTTGCTTTCGAAATTCGATGCCGAGCTTAAGATTGCCGAAGCGGAAAGCGAAGGTAAGAGTAAAGTATCTGAGTCGGATCGCGAATCGCTCATCATGGAGGCTAGCGGCATCGCCGCCCAGACCTTCTACGGTGAAATTATGCCGACGATCGCGAGAAAGAAGTACGAGACGACGACCGACGGGCGGATTTATCGTATCCGCTACAACCCTTCGGTCGCTTATCTCGAAGGCTGTATCCCGATTGCCGTAATGCTCTACTATGGCGAGGAGCCGCTCGAAGACGGCGAGGTTATCGAACAGATTCCGGCCGCGTATGTCGACTGGGACTTAGCCGAAAATTACGGCTTGACCGTCGAGGAAGTCCAGTATATCGTCGAAGAGCTGTTCGACTACGTGATGTTGGATTTTAGACCTGACTCCGCCGAAGCGATTTTAAATACTCCGACGATTATGTTGGCGTCCTCGCAGGTATCCTTCTACGAAGGGCTGATCGACCGCTACGGTTGGGAAAATACCTCAGATGTTGGTTTTGGATACCAACTCTTCAACTAGTACCTTAAAGGCTGGCGTTTGCCAGCCTTTCTACTTTGTTGTATAATATAAGTCATGAAAACTGTTTACGTCGGTATGTCGGGCGGCGTTGATTCGTCGCTCTCGGCCGTGCTCCTAAAGGACCAAGGTTATCATGTTGTTGGCGTCTACATGAAAAACTGGTCGCGCGACCTTCCTGGTATGAAATGTCCTTGGGCGGCCGACCTTGCTGACGCTAAACGCGTCGCCGTCCGCCTCGGTATCGATTTTAAGGTTTTTGATTTTGAGACTGAGTATAAACAAAAAGTTGTCGATTATATGCTCGAGGAGTTCGGCAAGGGCCATACTCCTAATCCCGACATCATGTGCAACCAAGAAATTAAGTTCAAACTTTTCTACGAAACCGCCCGCGAACAAGGTGCCGACCTGATCGCGACCGGCCACTACGCGCGGGTCTGGAACGACGAAGTAGCGCGATTGAAGGAGCTCGGCTCTCCGCTCGCCGGCGCGGCCCCGGAACAGCCTGCCCCTAGTCTCCTCCGCGCCGTCGACGAAAACAAGGACCAGACTTACTTTCTCTATCGTATCTCCGAAGACGCTATCGCCCATACTCTCTTCCCGATCGGCGGGATGCTAAAGCCCGACGTCAAGAAGTTGGCTAGCGAGAAAGGCCTCAAAAACGCCTATAAGAAGGAATCGATGGGGGTTTGTTTCGTTGGCGAAGTCGGAATGGAAGATTTTCTAAAAGAGTATTTCCCCGAAAAGGCCGGCCCGGTCGTCGACCTCGACAGCGGGAAAGAAATCGGGACTCATAACGGCGCGATTTTCTATTGCCTCGGCCAGCGTCATGGCCTCGACCTCGGTGGTGGCCTCCCCTACTACGTCGTCAAAAAAGATATTGTGAAAAACACAATCTATGTTTCTCGCAACCTCAATTCCGCCGAGCTCTGGACGAATGAGCTCGCCCTCGAAGACGTTGTTATGCGGAATTATAGGGCAAGGGGTCTTGCGAACGATAAAGAGATTTTTCCCCAAAAAATTACCAACGCTCGCGGGCCTGAGTCCCGAACTGGAGCGAAGCGGAATTTGGGCGAAGGTCCGACCGAGCGTTGTGATTTTGAAGGGCGAAAAATCTCCCGTTCGCAAGACCCCTTGCCTATAATTCCGGTATATGTCCGACTCCGCCATCGCGCCGAGCTTATCCCCGCCACGCTCGTCGGCAACAAACTGAGGTTCGAGAAGCCAGTCAAGCGTCCCGCCCCCGGCCAATCCGCCGTCTTTTACGACGGCGACGTCTGCCTCGGCGGCGGCATCGTTGTTTAAGATACAACCGGCTTTTCTCTCGTCGGGCTTTATGGTATAATTTCTCTATGAATGCAAGTGAAATCCGTACTAAGTTTTTAGAGTTTCAAGTTAAAAAAGGCCATAAGGTTATCCCGCCGGCGCCGCTCGTTTTAGAAAACGACCCGACGACCCTCTTTACTGGCTCGGGGATGCAGCCTTTGCTTCCGTATTTACTCGGCGCGCCGCATAAGGAGGGTAAGCGTCTCTGCGACTCCCAGCCGGCCTTGAGACTACAAGATATCGAAGACGTTGGCGACCCGCGCCATACGACGGTTTTTGAGATGCTCGGGAACTGGTCGCTTGGCGACTACTTCAAGGAAGAACAGATCAACAACTTCTTCGAGTTTCTCGTTAAGGAAGTCGGCCTCGACCCGAATAAGATTTACGTTACTTGCTTTATTGGCGACGAAAAATACGGTATCCCCAAAGACGAGGAGGCCGCGAAAATCTGGCAAAAAGTTTTTGAAAAAGCCGGCGTCGAGGCGAAAATCGCCGAGATTGGCTCGGCCGAAAACGGCGACAAGCGCGGGATCCGGCCCGGCGAGCGGATTTTCTTCTACGACGACAAGGAAAACTGGTGGTCGCGCGGCGGCGGGATTGATAGTACTCCGCTCGGCGATCCCTGCGGCCCGGACTCGGAGGTCTTTTACGACTTTGGCGAAGACAAACAAGATGAAGCTCGCTACGGCAAGGCCCATCCCGCGTCGGACGGCGCCCGCTTTATGGAGATTGGCAACCAAGTCTTTATGCAATACAAGCGCAACGACGACGGCTCTTTCTCCGAGCTCGAAAAGAAAAATGTCGACTTCGGCGGCGGCCTTGAGCGGATTACGGCCGCGAGTATCGGTAGTTTTGACGTCTTTAAGATTTCGCTTTTGAAGCCGATTATCGATAAACTCGAGGAAATCTCCGGCAAGAGTTACGATAACAATACCGACGAGATGCGGATTATCGCGGACCATCTCCGCGGCGCCTATCTCCTCTCGAGCCAAGGTCTCGCCCCCTCCAACAAGGCTCAAGGTTATGCCCTCCGGCGGCTGATTCGTCGCGCGATTTTGCGCGCCCTCGACCTCGGTATCGCCCAGGATTTTCTTGCCGAGATTATCCCGATTATTGCTAAAGAATACGAATCGCTCCCGGATACTATTTTGACTAGCCGAGAAACCGCCCTCGCCGTCCTCGAAAAGGAAGAAAAAGCCTTCCGCTCGACTCTAAACCGTGGCCTCAAGGAGCTTAACAAATTAAAGGACAACGGCCTGACCGGCAAAGAATTATTCATGCTCCAAGATACCTACGGTTTCCCGCTCGAGTTGTCGGTCGAGGAGGTTTACCACCAAAACATCAAGCTATCTGAGAACTGGCGCGAAGAGTTCGATAAGGCTCTCGCCGAGCAGCGCGAGCGCAGCAAGACCGCGAGCAAGGGTATGTTCAAGGGCGGTCTCGAGGACCATGGCGAGATGTCGACCAAGTACCATACCGCGACCCATCTCCTGCTTGCCGCTCTCCAAAAACTCGTCGACCGAAATATCTCCCAGCAGGGTAGCAATATTACCTCCGAGCGGATGCGCCTCGACTTCAATATCGACCACAAGCTCTCCCCCGAGGAAAAACAGGCGGTCGAGGACCAAGTCAACGCTTGGATAGCGGCGGACTTACCGGTCGTCTTCGCCGAGTATGACAAGGAATACGCCAAAAACGACCTAAAGGCCCATGGCTCTTTCTGGGATCGCTACCCGGACAAGGTTAAGGTCTATACAATTGGCGACGAAAAAGCGCCGGCCTCGCGCGAAGTCTGCGGCGGCCCGCACGTCGAGCATACCGGAGTCCTAGGTAAGTTCAAGATTCAAAAAGAAGAGTCTAGCTCTGCCGGGGTTAGACGTATCAAAGCGATTTTAGAGTAAAGGAGTATTGTAAATATGGCAACAGAAACTAACCTCACCCTTTCCGAAGAACTCAAGTTCCGCGGCTTTATGGCGGAAACTACCGTTAAAGACCCCCGCTCGCTCGATACCCGCGCGGACAAACAATTTTATTGGGGCGCCGACCCGAGCGCCGATAGCCTAACGATCGGAAATCTCGCCGCGCTCTTGATGTGTGCCTGCTTCGTTAAGCATGGCTACAAACCTTACCTCCTCGTCGGCGGCGCGACCGGCCAGATCGGCGACCCGAAGGAAAACGGCGAGCGCGACTTAAAGCCCCTCGAGGAAATTGAACATAATAAGAAATGTATCAAGACCCAAATTGAACGAGTGATGCGTAACTATTTGGAGCTTTGTCAGGCGGGAGAAGGCAAAACTTTTTTCTCGGACGTTTTACCTGCGAACGAGAAAATGTATATTCCTGACGGCCCCGACGGGTTCGCCCGAAGGGCGGTTCCGCCGGCGGTCCAGTGTATGGCCGCCCGACGAAGCGAGCGAAACCAAAAAGCTAGCTTTTTGGTTTCCGAGCAAGGAGGAGTGGAAGGCCGAAGGCCTACATTTTCGAGTGAGACTGGGGCCGAGAAAAAAGTGTTTGCTTCTCCCGCCACGGAACTAGTCATGGTAGATAATTATGACTGGTTTAAGGAAATCAAGTTCTTGGACTTCCTTCGCACGGTCGGCAAGGCTTTCAGTATGACCCAGCTCCTCGATCGGAAATTTATCCAAAATCGGATTGGCGAAGGCGGCTCCGGGATTTCTTACGCCGAGTTCTCCTATACGTTGATTCAGGGCTACGATTTTTACCACCTTTACAGGGAATACGGCGTCTCGCTCCAGCTTTGCGGTGCCGACCAATTCGGTAACTGCTCCTCCGGTATCCATCTTATCAAGCGCCTCGAAAACGCCGAGGCCGACGTTTGGTCGACCCCGCTCGTAATCGATCCGGCTTCCGGCCGTAAGTTCGGCAAATCCGAAGGCAACGCCATCTGGCTCGCCTCCGAAGGCCCAAATTCTACGACGGTCTTCGACTTCTACCAGTTCTGGCTAAACCAGCCGGACGACTCGGTCGAATATTTGATGAAGTTTTATACGATTTATTCCCCTGACGAAATCGAAAATATCCTAGAAGAACATCGAAAATCTCCCGAAAAGCGTCTCGCGGGGAAGGCCCTAGCAAAATCCGTGACCGAGCTTGTCCATGGCCGGGAAAAGGCCGCCGCCGCTATCCGGGCGACCGAAAAGCTTTTTGATAAGTCCTATCGGCCTACTCCCGAGGACGCCGAGGACTTCGCCGGGGTTTTCCCGACGTTCGAAAGGGGTAATGTCCTCGAAGTCTTAGCCGACTCTGGACTCGCCGCTTCCAAGTCCGACGCCAGAAAGCTCGTTAAGGCCGGCGCGATTTCTCTGAACGGCGAAAAGATTACCGACGATACCGCCGAGCTAAAAACCGCCGGGATTTTGAAAAAGGGAAAGAATAAGTTTATTATTATTAAATAAGGAGTACTATGAAAAAAGTATTATCATTCGATATTGACCAAACCTTAAATATCGCCAAGACGCCTGTCCCGGACGAAATCGCAGATTTGCTAGTCGGCTGCCTCGACCACTTCGAGATTTGCCCGATTTCCGGCCAAAAGTTCGACCAATTTTTAATTCAAATCGTTAATCGCCTCGTTGAGCGCGGCGTTACTCCCGCCGAGCTCGAGCATCTTCATCTTTTCGTTGCCCAGGGTACCCAATACTATATCTACGAGAACAAGACCGAGGCTTACGACGAGAAGAACTGGAAGCTAGTCTACGACTTCCCTCTAACCGACGAAGAAGTTGTAAAGATTACAACGACGCTTGAGGAGGCCGCTAAGGAAACCGGCTACTGGGAAGAAGATAAATTACAGGCGGGCGACCAAATTATCGAAAATCGCCGTTCAATGGTCGCTTTCTCCGCTCTTGGCCAGCGCGCTGGTACTACCCAGAAATACGAGTGGGACCCCGATACGAAAAAGCGCCAGGAGATTGTTAAGAAAGCCGTCGAGAAAGCCCCCGAGTTCCAGTTCGAAATCGGTGGGACGACCTCTATTAACGCTTTCAAAAAAGGTATGAATAAAGAGTTTGGCATGACGAAGCTCCTCGAAGTTCTAAAAGTCGAGAAAAAAGATATTCTTTATTTCGGCGATATGACCCAGCCCGGCGGAAACGATTACCCGGTCGTAAAAATGGGGATTGATACTATTACCGTTCGC
>JAFUBU010000069.1 GCA_017460045.1 Candidatus Saccharimonadota bacterium | reverse complement strand
TTCGGGGGCTTGATGGGTTTCTAACGTCGGCATGATGTGACCGAGTTTTCTTTTTGCACTTTCGATTGCTAAGATGCGGACAAATTCGAGGCGGAAGCTGAGCTCGTCACACATTGAAGCGTAATGATATGACACGTAAGTAAGATACTTCTTGCTTGCATTTACCACCTCCATGTTATTGAAAACGCAACCTTCGGTATGACCGCAGATTCTGCGTAGGAAATCCTCGTGGCTACGCTCTAATAACAGACAAACAATTTGCCCGGTTTTGGTGTAGACATTCGGATTCGTTTCTTTGTCGACTTTTCCGCCGGCGAATCTACAGTGCTTGCAGACTTGGAATGGGAAGTCAATAACCTCTTCGCTATGGATGACTCCGCGCATTGGAATTGTCGTTCGCGCTAGCTGCGGGAGTTGGCCAAAATTGTCAGAATTGATTTGTTCGATAAAATCGGACATTTTTTGGTACCTAGTCGCTAGGTCCTTGACGCGCTTCCGATACCTTGACCAGCCGCGGCAGAGATTTTGTTCGATATTGTTACTGCCAAGAGCGATAATTTGTGCTACTTTCGTGAACTCTGGTAAGTGTTCACGCTCGGTTGGTGGAATCAAATCATGGGCGGTGAGCCCAACCTCCGCTAGAGTAGATTCTAGCAACTTGTCTTTTTCCTCTTGCGAGGATTGCTTTAGAGCGTTTTGTAAGCGTTCAAGTATTTCTGTGTAAATCGAATCGCTCGGCCTTATTTCCATATTGCCCCCTTTCGTACTTTAAAAAACTATTCAGCATAAACCTGAATCGTAACTTTTTAAATTATAGCATATTTATAGTTTTTTACAAGGTTTGGGGCGAGGAAAAGGCGGCATTTTGCGCGGTAAAGTGGTAGAATAGAAGAAAGGAGATTTTATGGCGAGTATTTTTACGAAAATTATTAAGGGGGAGATTCCGAGTTATAAGGTTTATGAAGATGAGAAGACGATGGCATTTCTCGATATTGAGCCGGAGGCGGTTGGGCACGTTTTAGTAGTGCCGAAGCTGGAGTGCGATAAGATCTATGAGCTACCAGAGGAAGATTACTTGGCGCTGATGCGGACGGTGAAGAAACTGTCCTCGCGGATGGAGAAGGTACTTGGGAAGCGGATAATTTGGAAAGTAATAGGGGTAGATGTGCCGCATGCGCACGTACATTTGATGCCGTATGAGGAGGAGCCGGAAAAGATCGTCTTGAGCCCAGAGGAGATGGAAGAGATACGGGCGAAGATTGCCGAGTAGGCTCACGTGGCTTTTCAAAGAGGTGGGCTTATGATATAATGTAAAAAGTACATTTAAAACTTGGCAGTTTTTGAAGGAGGTGAACCAATGAAGAAATACTATTTGTCGTTACATAGCAAAGAGGGGAAAGAATATAAGGATGCGACGAAACTTCGAGCGATGCTAGAAGGGATGGGGGAAGAGAGGACGAACAACCCCTATGAAGCGAATAAGATAATCGCGTTTTTCTATGGCGATACAAAGTTGGAGACTCGAGGATATGCGCTAGAAATGAAACTACTCGAATTGATCCACGAGAAAAATCCGGAGGCGAAGATTTTTGTCATGGGGATGGTAACGGAGTTGGTGGATTTTTCGGCGCTTTATCCGTTTGTAACGAGTCGGACGAAAGGGAAGACCTTGTCGGACCTCGCGAGGGAGCCTGGGTGGAATGGTACTACTCCAGTGGAGGTGTATGATGATTTCCAAAGACAGGTTAAAGAAGAGCTTATGAAGACAGAAATCCCGAAGTACTTAACTCAGCCGGAATCGGCAGATGCGGCAGAAGAAGTGATTTGTAGTTGGATTGCACTCGATAATGCGATGAACGAGAGGGGGTTAAAATCGAAGTGCAATATGGAAGGATACGACGAAGAACTATCATTTAGTTTGGCAGAATTTTTAACGATGATAGCACGTAACGTGATGTCAGCTCGGAAGGGGCAATTAGATTTGCCGTTAGAGATGACAGAATGTACTAGGAAACTGGCCAAGGCGTATAAATGAGTACTTTATCTAGAGGGTCGCTTTAGCGACCTTCTTTTTAAAAGTGGGGCTTTTCTTCGGAAGAAAAGCCGGGGCGGAAAGAACCTAGCTCAGCTAGCAAGTCAGGCGCATGTCCTGACTTGCTAGCGGTATTTAATGATTCTTAAGAACTTTGATAAAATCGTAGAAAAGAGGATGGACATTCAGAGGACGGGACTTGAACTCGGGGTGGGCCTGGGTCGCGACGAAGAAAGTTTTGTCCGGGGCTTCGACGAACTCGACGAGGGATTTGTCGGGGGAAGTGCCGGAGACGATGAGGCCGCCTTTTTCGATGTCTTTGAGGTAGGCTTGGTTGACTTCGTAGCGGTGGCGGTGACGCTCGATGACTTTGACATTGCCGTTTTTCTGGAGTTCGGTGCCGTTTTGGTAGTGGCCGTCTTGGTAAGCGGCTTGGTAGATGTCGGCGACTTTTGAGCCTTTCTTCAAAATAGCGGGGTAATCGCCGAGGCGCATAGTACCGCCGGTAGATTCTTTGCCTTGTTGGCCGTCCATAATATAGATGACATTTTTGAAGTCTCTCGGCTTTTTGTAATCTTCGTCATTTAGGAACTCTTCGGAGCCGGCGCCCTTTAAACCGGCTTTTCGGGCGGCGGCGATACAGGCGGCTTGGAGACCGAGGCAGAGGCCGAGGTAGGGCTTGTCTGTTTCGAGAGCGTAAGTCGCGGCTTTGATTTTGCCCTCGACGCCTCGTAATCCGAAGCCTCCGGGCACAACTAAACCGTCGACGGATTTAAAATCTTTTTCGGTAGCTTCTTCGGCATTGATCCAGCTAATCTCTAAATTGACCTTGTTGTGGGCGGCGGCGGCCTTGAGAGCTTCGGTCACGCAGATGTAGGTGTCCTCGTTGCCGACATATTTGGCGACGAGGCCGACCTTAACGGTCTGGGGATGATTTTCGGAGCGGAGCTTAGAAAACTCTTCCCATTTTTGCATATCTGGTTTTTTGTCGTCGCCGACGAAATCGTTGAGGATTTCGAGAACACCAGATTTGAGGACGTTGAAGGGAACATCATAGACGGACTTGATGTCGGGGAGGTTTAAGACGGCTTCGCCGGGGATGCCGGAGAAAGCGGCGATTTTTTCGCAGATTTTGCGATTGCAAGGTTTTTCGGAGCGGACGCAGACGATGTCAGGGATGATGCCGAAGCCTCTTAAATCCTTTAGGGCGT
>JAFUBU010000068.1 GCA_017460045.1 Candidatus Saccharimonadota bacterium | reverse complement strand
GAAAGTGTGATATACTAGAGGAGTAGACGACCAGTAGGTCCCATTTACGGGACGGGCGAGCTAGAAGCTGGTTCCTAGCTCGCCCCGATCTACTCCTGGGGCGTTAGCTCAGCTGATCGAGCGCGGCATTCGCTTTGCCGAGGTCACGAGTTTGCGTCGCGTACGCTCCACCAAATCCGAATTGAAAGCCGCCATAGCGGCATTTTTCTTGCCTCGCTCTATCATAGCGCTTCACTTTGGGGCTTTTCTTCGGAAGAAAAGCCCCAACGAAAAGAACCTAGAACCAAAACGAAATCAGGCACATGTCCTGATTTCGTTTTTGATTACGACTTAGTAGGTTGGTTCTATTACTTTAGCGCGGCGTGTTTGTCGTATTTAGCAGCGCCGAAGCCGAGGATGAGGGTAAAGATTTCCGGTAGGAGAATCAGACCGATAGTAAAGCCGGTACCCTTCTTGAAGGCCTTAGCAAGGCGGATGCAGAAGCGGATGCCGACATAGAGGTTGATAACGAGAGTGAGGAGCATCGTAATGATAACCCAGACGTTGCTAGCAACATCCTCAGGAAGCTGAGGGTTTTCGCTCGCCCAGAAATCGCCAGCACGACTGCCGAGAGCGGCGCTCGTGACCCCGACAAAGAGGCAGGTCGAAATAACTTGCCAGAGAATCCAAAGTGGCGAAATGCCGACCATCTTATAGGCGCAGTAGATGTTGTAAATCGGAATTAAAGCCTTCCAACCTTTAATTCCCGCCTTGGTAAAGATACGCCAGTAGGCGATAATGAGGAAGATGCAAAATACGGCCATGGCGACCATGAGCGTACCGAGCATCCCTCCGGCAAAGGCGGCCTCCTTGGTCGATAGACCGTCCCAGTTGATACTTGTATTCATCGCAGTTTTACTCCTTTATGGTTAAATATATATACTTCTATTTTAGCAAAAGCGGAATGATTTGGCAAGAATTTTAAGTATTTTTTAGTTTGGGGTGGAATTATTTTATAGATTGGTGTATAATATATGATTATGAAGAAGGTCCCAGAGTTAATTGTTAAACATCGAGTTTTGATTTTGGTAGTTTCGCTGCTTTTGATGATTCCGTCGCTTTTAGGAATGTTGGCGACGCGAGTTAATTATGACATGTTGACGTATCTACCGAAAGAGATGGATACGATGACTGGACAAGACGAGCTCTTGAAAGAGTTTGGCAAGGGGGCGTTCTCGATGGTTATATTCGAAGGGATGCCGGAAGAAGAGGTCGCAGAAGCGTGCGACGAGATCGCGGCGATTCCGCACGTCGAAAATGCGCTCTGGTATTCTTCGCTCGGGGACTTATCGATACCGATGGAGATTTTGCCGACGGAGGTTTACAAAGCGTTTAACTCTGATAATGCGACGATGATGATTGTCTTTTATGACACCTCGACTTCGGCGGATGAAACGCTCGAAGCAGTCTCAAAGATCAAGCAAGTCGCGGGCGGGAAGGCGTTTGTCTCGGGGATGTCGGCGCTAGTGACCGATTTGAAGGATTTGGTCGAGCGAGAGGAGATGATTTACGTCGGGCTAGCGGCGGGACTAGCGCTAGTCGCGATGATGATATTCCTAGATAACTGGCTAATTCCCCTGCTATTCCTCGGTTCGGTCGGGATGATGATTTTGCTCAATATGGGGACGAATATTATCTTTGGCGAAGTGTCGTTTATTACGATGGCGCTGGCGGCGGTGCTGCAGCTAGCGGTAACGATGGACTATTCGATTTTCCTTTGGCATTCGTACAACGAAATGAAAGAAAAAGAGCCGTCGAGCGAAAAGGCGATGGCGAAAGCGATCCACAAGACCTTTGGAGCGGTCGCGGGGAGTTCGGTGACGACGGTCGCGGGGTTTGTCGCGCTGTGCTTTATGTCGTATAAACTCGGGATTGACCTGGGGCTAGTGATGGCGAAGGGGGTAATACTCGGGGTAATCGGATGTGTGACGGTCTTGCCGGCGATGATTTTGGTGTTCGACAAGGTATTATCTAAGACTCAGCACAGAGCTCTGCTTCCGAAGATGGGCGGGTTAGCAAAGCGGATTGTAAAGATTTTCCCGGTATTTCTGGTCGCGTTTGCGGCGATTACCGTACCGGCCTATGTGAATTATAGTGCAACGAACGAAGAGGTTTACTACGACCTCGGGGCGTCGCTCCCGGAAGATATGGACGTCGTGGTGGCGAATAAAAAGCTTTCCGAAGAGTTTAAGATGGCGTCAACGCATATGATTTTGCTCCCGACGACGGTCTCGGAAGGCGAAGCGCGGACGATGCTTGAGCGGATGGAGGAGGTCGACGGAGTAAAGTTTGTACTCGGACTGGAGTCAATTATCGGGGAGAGAGTACCGATTGAGTTTTTGCCGAGTTCGATTACTACGGTACTAAGGTCAGACAAGTGGGAACTCGCGATGGTCGGATCGAAATACGATACGGGGAGCGACGAGGTAAACGCCCAGATTGACGAGCTAAATCGGATTTTGAAGGAGACGAGCTCGGAGGGGCTATTGATTGGCGAGGCGCCGGCGATGAAAGATATGATTCAGATGATGGACGGAGATTTCCGGGCGGTTAATACGGTCTCGATTGTCTTGGTATTTATTATCATCGCGATAGTCGAGAAGAGCGCGATTCTGCCGGTACTTTTGATCGCGTTGATCGAAGTAGCGATTTTCATTAACCTCGGAATTTCCCACCTCCAAGGCGAGAGCCTAGTCTTTATTGCGCCGATTTGTCTCTCGACGATCCAGCTCGGGGCGACGGTCGACTACGCGATTTTGATGACGACGCGGTATAAGTCCGAGCGGATGGGCGGGAAAGATAAGCGAAGAGCGGTCGAGATCGCGCTTTCAACTTCGATTCCGTCGATTATTGTTTCGGGCATGGGACTATTTGCGGCGACGATCGGCGTAGCAATTTATTCGGATATTGGGATGATTTCGCAGATTTGTCTACTGCTTGCGCGCGGAGCGGTAATCTCGATGGCGATGGTTATCTTGGTCTTACCGGCGATGTTAATGTTGTTTGATAAAGTGATTTGCCTGACGACAATAGGCATGAAAAAATGTTTAACGAAGGAAAGGAAATAATATGAAAAAATTAATTTACGGAATAATTACGGGCGGGGTAGTAGCCGGCGGGGCGTTGCTGGCGGTCCTTTCGACCGCAGGGACGGCGCGCGCGGACGAAGCTAATACTCCTGAGACGGGGCTCTCGACGGTCTCGACCTTTAGTCCGAGCGTAGTCGACGAGACGGTCTACGTCTTTTTGAACGCGGACGGCTCGGTTAAAAAGACGATTTCTTCGGATTGGACGAAGAACGACCTCGGGGTAGATACCTATACTAAGACCGAGGGGAAAGTCGCGACGCCGATTACGATCGCGATTTCCTATTACCTCGACGGTAAGAAGGTCTCGGCGGACGAAATCCGCGGACGATCGGGACACGTTAAAATTCGCTACGACTATACGAATACCGAGCGAGTAAACGGGATATATATGCCGTACGCGGTTTTGTCTGGAGCGGTACTATCAAACGAGAAGTTTTCGAACGTTTCGGTTGCCAACGGGCGGTTGCTAAACGACGGGGCGCGGACGGCGGTCGTCGGGATTACTCTGCCAGGAATGAGAGAAAATCTCGGGGTCGCGGTCGATTTGCCGGAGTATTTCGAAATTGAGGCGGACGTAAAAGATTTTAAGATGGAAATGACAGCGACGATTGCGACCTCCAAGATTTTTGCGGAACTCGATACCTCGGCGCTTGATTCGGTTGATTCCCTATCTGGCTCGCTAAATACTCTAGCAGATTCGATGGTCCAGTTGATGGACGGGTCGATGGCGCTAAGAGACGGCTTGGCGACGTTAAATAGCTCGACCGGAATCTTGGCAGAGGGAGTCGGCCAACTGCGGGCGGGGTCGCTAAAGTTAGTCGACGGAACAAAAGATTTGGAAGCTGGAGCTTATCAGCTACTGGATGGTGCGAAAAAGTTAGATACTGGAGTTGATCAAACTATTGCTGGTGTAACTGGCCTAGTCGATAAACTTGGAGAGCTAGATGAAAACAGCGCGACGATTATCAATAATATCCAAGGGGCAATTAACAAAATACTTGCCAGTTTTAATATCGAGAATATTACGGTAGCGAATTTTTCGGAAAAAATTAAAGAGACGGCAAAAAGATTAGTAGCAGCCGGAAAAGCTGAAGAGGCGACTAAATTACAGAAGGCGGCAGAAGAATATGGTCCGCAGCTAATGCTTTACCAGGGGGTCTTGAATTATGTAAATGGGTCTTCGGCGATTGCTAAAGCGGCTCAGAAGACAGATTTGTCCGAACTCAAAGTCGGCTCGACTCAGATTGTCAACGGTTTGGAGCAGCTCTATAGCGGCTCGAAGGAATTAGCGACGGGGATGGCGAGCCTCGACGCGGGGATTTCGAATCTCTCGTCGAACGTACCAGCCCTGACCGAGGGGGTTGCAAAGCTAGCGGACGGCTCGAACGCGCTCTCCTCCGGGCTTTCGCAGTTTAACGAGCAGGGTGTCCAAAAATTAATTGCGCTCTATAACGGCGACGTCAAGGCGCTGGTTAGCCGCGTTAAAAATATGGTTTCGGTCGCCAAAAACTCTAATTCCAACGCGAAATACATTTATAGAACTCCCGAAATCTGATATAATTAGAAAAATAAAGGATAATTATGGATTTTAGTAAAGAAGTTCTAGAATACGGGGGAAAAGTACTGGTAGATTTTTATGCGGAGTGGTGCGGGCCATGCCAGGCGCTTCGGCCGATTATCGAGGAAGCGGAGAAGGAGCTTCCGGAGGGAGCGAAGATTTTGTCGATCGATATCGACGCGGAGCCGGCGATTGCGGAGAAGTACGAAGTAGTTTCGATTCCTACGCTCGTGTTGTTCGAAAATGGCGAAGAAATCGACAGGACGGTGGGACTTATTTCTAAAAAGAAGATTCTAAAGATGTTGGAGAAATAGCCATGTATGACATCATTATAGTAGGGGCGGGGACGGCGGGATTGACGGCGGCGATTTATGCACGGCGAGCGGAGAAATCGGTTTTAGTTTTAGAGCAGACGACCTATGGCGGTCAGATTATCAATACGCTCGAGATTGAGAATTACCCGGGAATGTATAAAGTTTCTGGGCCGGAGTTTTCGAAGGCGTTGTACGACCAGGCGATTACACTCGGAGCGGAGGTCGAATTTGAGAAAGTGATTTCGGTCCGAAGAGACGAGAATTTGTTTTTGGTCGGGACGGAAGACGATAGTTATAAAGCGCGAGCGGTAATTTTGGCGACTGGGGCAGAGTATCGGAAGCTTGGTATCCCGCGCGAAGAAGAGTTGACCGGGCGCGGGGTTTCGTACTGCGCGACTTGCGACGGCTCGTTTTATAAGGACAAGGAAGTGATGGTCAACGGGGGCGGGAATACGGCGCTTTACGATGCGGAATATCTTGCGGGGATTTGTAAGAAAGTCTATTTAGTCCATCGGCGAGACCAATTTCGCGGCGATACTTCCCTAGTCGAGCGAATCAAGAAATTACCAAATGTCGAGATAATTCTCGGGGCGACGGTCGAGGAACTTATCCCGGGCGAAGACGGGAAGCTCAGGGCGGTAAAATTAAAGTTCCTCGAGCGGCCGTCTACCGAAGTCGCGGTCGCGGGGCTCTTCGTCGCGATTGGCCACATTCCGAGCGTCGGGGCGTTTTCTGATTTGGTTGAGCAAGACGAGAGCGGCTATGTCATAGCCGAGGAAGATTGTAGAACCTCGTACGAGGGTGTATTCGTCGCTGGAGATGTCCGGCGAAAAGATTTGCGCCAGCTCGTTACGGCGACGGCCGACGGGGCGGAAGCGGCCACGAGCGCAGTTGACTTTTTGAATAATTTGTGATATAATACAAGCATTAACATTGTGGGAGGCTGATTTTTGGGGCCAACCAAGTATATTAACAGGAGGGAGTAAAATGAAAGAAACGTTAGTAGTAATAGCGGGGACACTAGCCTTTTTAATATCAATTGGGCAAGTCGACCCGAATATGACGGTCGGCGAATTCGTCGGACTGTATTCTGCCTCAGAGGAGCTCGAGACGCCGGAGGAGCTACCGACAATTGTAATCGATAGCGGATCGGCTCCGACGGTCGTCCTAGAAGTAGAAGAACCGGCGACGGAAGAAATTATCTTAACCCCAGTTGTTGAGGAAGAGGTAATTGAACCCGAGCCAGTCCTCGAGCTAGCTCCGGATAATGAAATTCCGAAGGAAGAAAAGGTCCTTCCGGGATTTTATTCGGAGGGCGATGTCGCCGAGGTCGCGAGCGTAATTGCGGCCGAAGCTAGGGGCCGCGATACGACTCAAAAGGCGGCGGTCGGCTGGTGTCTGCTCAATCGAGTAGACGCTTGGGGCATTTCAATTGCGACAGCGGCTAATCAGGCTGGCGCATTTGAGCAATTAAAACCGACTGATGAAGATTTGTCGGTCGCGAAAGACGTACTGGATAGATGGTCGTCGGAGAAGCAGGGAAATCTAAATTCGGGGCGGGTATTACCGGCGGACTACAAGTACTTTTCCGGAAACGGAAAGGAAAACAGATTCCGAGAAGAGTATGAAAGTAAAGACCATTATAACTGGTCTTTATACTCCCCGTATTAAACAAAAAAGCAGGCTTTTGGCCTGCTTTTCTTTTCCCTCGCGCAATTAACGCTTGGAGAATTGTTCCTTCTTGCGGGCGGAACGAAGCCCGTATTTTTTGCGCTCTTTCTCGCGCGGGTCGCGTTTGATGAAGCCGGCTTTCTTGAGGACCGGACGAAGATCCGAGGCCTCGAGAACGAGGGCTTTCGAGATTGCAAGTTTAATCGCATCGACCTGGCCGGCGAGACCGCCGCCCGAGACGCGGATTGTAATATCGTAATCTTTTTGCTTACCAGCGAGGGCGAGCGGATCGGTAACCTCGGCGAGCTTGGACTTGTCGCCCGAAAGATATTCGAGAGCCGGCTTGCCGTTGACCGTAATTTCGCCCTTACCCTTGTAGAGACGAGCACGAGCGGTAGCAGCCTTGCGGCGGCCAAGCCCGTAAATGTATTTTCCTGTAGGTTCTGCCATTACTTAATCTCCTTTGGATTCTGCGCGGCGTGGGTATGTTCTGGTCCGTCGAAGACGCGGAGACGCGCGAGGCGGTCGGCCGCGAGTTTATTCTTCGGGAGCATACCTTTGACGGCAGCTTTAATCGCGTAAGACGGGTCCTTTTCAATAACCTCTTCGAGGCGAAGCTCCTTGAGGCCACCAGGGAAACCGCTATGGCGGTAATATTTTTTGTCGGTCATCTTTTCGCCGGTAACTTTGAGGTTTTTGGCGTTTACGACGACGACGTAATCTCCGTTGTCGATATGGGGAGTATAAGTTACCTTACTTTTACCCATCAACTTGTCGGCGACGACGACGGCGAGCTTGCCGAGCGGTAAGACGCTAGCGTCGATAACCCACCAATCGCGGGAGATTTCGGCGGATTTCATTGAATAAGTTTTCATTTCTTATCCTCCTGTTTCGCGCTCGGTTTTTTCTCTAGGTCAATCGTATCGACGAAAGAGATAGTACCCATCTCGGCGTTGTCGCCCTTGCGATTTTCGGCCGGCTCAATCCGAAGATAGCCGGAGTCGCGAGTAATCTGGGGAGCAACGACGTCGACGAGGAGATTCGCGACCGCGATATCGTCTAACCGAGAGATGATAATGCGACGGTTCGCGAGGCCTCCCTTTTTGGCGCGAGTAATTAGCTTCTCGGTCTCGCGACGAATTTCTTTGGCGCGAGCGAGAGTAGTAGTAATAGATTGGTATTTGATCAGGGAGCACACCAGCCCACGAGTGAGCGCGCGTCGCTGATCGGTCTTGCGGCCGAACTTCCGGCCTTTATATCCATGGCGATGCATTTTAGATGTTTAACTCCGTTAACTTTTCTTTGACTTCGTCTAACGCCTTGGTCCCGAAGCCTTTAAGCTCCTTGAGGTCAGAATCGCCCAAGACTACGAGGTCGCGGACGGTCTTGATACCATTATTAAGCAAAGCGTTAGTAGTGCGCGCCGAGAGCGTTAGCTCTTCGATCGGCATCATTAGACCAGGCTCGTCCTCGACTTCGCTAGAACCAGGAGCGGGGGCGGTATCGACGGTCGTGTTGCCGGCGAGCGCAGCGTATTGATTGACGAGGATAGCGGCGGCCTCTTCAAAAGCCTGCTCCGGGGTAATCGTACCGTCGGTATCGACTACGAGAGTAAGCTGTTGGAGGTTGGTATCCTGGCCGACACGAGTATTCTCGACTTTGTAGCGAACCCGAAGGACAGGGGTAAATACACAGTCAAGAGCAATCATATCGGAGTGGATGCGCTCCTCGCTAGATTTTTCAATACTGAGATAGCCGCGGCCAGTCTCGACGATAAAGCGCATTTTAAGCGTATAGTTTGGATCATCGATATGGCAAATCGTTTGGTTGGGATTGGCGATTTCGATGTCGGCGGTAGTTTTAATATCGCCAGCTACAACGCGCTTGTCGCCGTCTTTCTCGCTCTGGTCTTTCCCCTTAATTTCGAGGGTAAGCTCGACGGGGGCGTCAGAGTGGGACTTGACGCGAACATTCTTGAGGTTCAACATGATGTCGACGACATCTTCGCGAATCCCCGGAATAGCGGCGAATTCGTGGGTCGAACCTTCAATACTGAAGGAAGTGATGGCGGCACCTTTGATCGAAGACAACAGGACGCGGCGAAGAGAGTTGCCGAGGGTATTGCCATACCCGTAATAGAGCGGGCGGATGACAAATTCGGCGCTGTTTTCGCCTAGCTTGTTGACTTGTTCGAGGGCGGCCTCGTGGATTACTTTAGTTGTCATATATAATTGTCCTTCCTTTTTAGCGTGAGTAATACTCAACGATTAATTGTTCGTTAATGCCAGCCTCAGCCTCTTCGCGCTTCGGCAAGCCGATAATTTCAATTTTCATTTTTTTGACGTCGGTCTTCATCCAACCAAGCGGAGTAAGGGCGGCGGCCCCGACGATATTGTCGAGGTTCTTGAAGTACTCGGATTTTTGGGACTTCGGACGGACTTCGAGGACATCTCCGGGCTTGAGACGGATAGAAGGGATGTTAATCCGCTTACCGTTCAGTAAGAAGTGGCCATGGGAGACGAGCTGGCGAGCTTGACGACGAGTCAAAGCAAAGCCGGCGCGGTAGACGGCGTTGTCGGCGCGACGCTCGAGAAACTCGAGGAGGTTTTCGCCGGCCAAGCCTTCGGCCTTGGTCGCTTCTTTCATGAGTTTAGCGAATTGCTTTTCGAGTAGGCCGTAAGTACGGCGAACCTTTTGCTTTTCGCGAAGCTGCGTCAGGTAGAGGCTACCGCCACGAACCCGCATATCGGCGTGTTCGCCGGGGATACCGGTCTTTTTCGCCATGATTTTGTGGGCCTTCGAGGCGAGGGCGTAACCTTCGCGGCGAGATTGTTTGACGATGGGGGATCTATCTCTTGCCATTATGGTTTCCTTTCTCCTTTAGGACGGCAACCGCCATGGGCGATTGGCGTCTTGTCGGTAATGCTGTCGATGCGGATGCCGGCGCTCGAGATAGCGCGAATAGCGCTGTCGCGGCCGAGGCCGATACCCTTAACATAGACATCAACGGAAGAGAGTCCGTGCTCTTTTTTAGCGTACGTAGCCGCTTTTTCAGCAGCGACACCAGCGGCATAGGCCGTCCCCTTCTTGCTTCCTCTGAAACCGTTAGCTCCAGCGGAAGAAGCGGCTAAGACCTCGCCTTTCTTGTCGGAGATGCTGACAATGGTATTGTTGAAGGTAGCTTGGATATGAACCTGCCCAGATTGGACGAGGCGCTTGCCCTTCTTTGCTTTCTTGGTCGCTTTAGTCCCTTCGGCCTTGACCTCTTCGGTCTTGGTCTCGGGAGTTTCGACCTTCTTGATTTCTTCTTCAGCCATAGTTACTCCTTAAGTCTTGCTTGCTGCCTTAGGTTGCGCTCCACCGACCGCGATCGCCTTACCCTTACGCGTACGCGCGTTCGTACGGGTCCTTTGGCCGTTGACCGGAAGACCGGCCTTGTGGCGGATACCTTTATAGGAATTGATGTCCTTGATGCGCTTGATATTATTAGTTACGAGGCGTTTCAAATCACCTTCGACCTGGTACTTAGAAGACACAATGTCGTTGATTTTTTGTTCTTCAGCCTCGGTGAGATCCTTCACCCGAGTGGTAGGCTCTATTTTAGCCTCCGCAAGGATGGCTCTACTTGTCGTGCGACCGATACCGTAGACGTAGGTCAGGGCAATCCAGACCTGCTTCTCGGAAGGGATGACGACGCTTGCAATTCTTGCCATACTTAACCCTGCCTTTGCTTATTCTTAGGTTTTTTCTTATTGATGACACGAAGAACGCCTTTGCGGCGGACGATAATGTCATCCGGGGAGATCTTTTTCACACTTGCACGTACTTTCATTAGTGCTTTTGATCCTTTCCTTATTAGCTGTACTCTTGATTTTTTATGTATCCTCGTCGAAAGAGGACTAACTTCAAAGATGGTAGTTTGAAATCACTCCTCCTTGGAATTGCGATGTCTGGATAGACATTGTAATCGCGAGTCCAGCGGTTGATATTGTCGGAGTTATTTGCGGCGGAAACTAATCCGACCCTTGGTTAAGTCATAAGGCGTCAACTCCACATCCACCTTATCTCCCGGCACTAAGCGAATATAATGCTGGCGCATCTTTCCGCTCATGTGCGCGATAATAATATGGCCGTTCTCAAGCTCGACCCGAAATTGGGTATTAGGCAAAGCCTCAACAACTTTACCTGCAAGCTTGATTACTTCTTTCTGACTAGCCATAAATTACCATTCTATTATAGCAAATTTAGGATTGGTTTGCAAGCGTAAAATGGGGATTTTTTATTTTACGCTTGTTAATAATGCCCGGGTAAATTGTCTAGATAGGTAGGTATATTGGAGCTGGGACCATTCGCCGGTACAGGAGATAAGGGTCACAGATTCTTTGCCGTCTTCGGGGGAGGAAAAGGCGGTCTCCATATAAGAGTTGGCCTCGGCGAGTGGAACTTCGACGTTTTCGGCGACTTTGTAGGTAAAGACCTTGCCGTCGCCGCGCTCGATTTTAATTTCGTCGCCATTTTCGAGATTGGGGAGCTCCTTGAAGACGCCATGGATATTGGGGCCGCCATTATGGCCGTCAATAACGACCGTCCCGCCGGAGCCAGGCGCGCTCGAGCCGACGTACCAGCCGACGTCGAAGATATTATTAGGGACGTCCATCGCGCCTTCGGCGGTCACACCAACGGCGAGGATACGAGCGTTGTAAATACCGAGCTTTTCGACGGTCAAGAAGCGCGGGCGGTCGGCGGCGACGGTATAGTCGCTTCGATCGGCGTCGGTTACTTCGGTCTCGTCGACGTTTTGTTCGGTCGGGGCTTGGACCGTCTCGGCGACGGCGCGGGTCGACCCTTCCTTTTCGCGGTAGTAGTTCCCCTCCCAAATGGCGACGCGAGCGAAGAAGACGACAAGGGCAAGAGCGACTAGCCCGAGGAGAATCTTGGGGAGATAGAGGCGGATTTTGTCTCGCTTCATCAAGAGCTTGTCCGACTCGGGACTTCTAAATCCGGGTTTCTCGTCGGTGCCACCAAGTCTTTGTTTTTTGAACATCGCCTACCCCTCGCCTTCTTATTTATATTCGTCGTAAGTAATCATTAAGGCGCGCGAGTCGATCTGGCGGAGGTTTTCAAGCGCGACCGTCACGACGATCAATAATCCAGTACCGGAAATCGAAAGGCCAATCGGAGCGCCCATTGTAATAATAAAGACGTAGTCGGTAATAAACGGAAGCATCGCAATCAAGCCGAGCGAGAGAGCGCCAAAGAGGTTTAAGCGGTTGACGACTTTCCCGAGGTATTTCGCGGTCGTCATACCGGGGCGGACGCCCTCGATAAAGCCGCCCTGCTTTTGGAGGTTGTCGGCGATTTCTTTAGTATTGAAGATAATCGAAGTATAGAAGTAGGTAAATATAATAACGAGGATAAAGTACATCGCCGGATAGAGGAACCACTGGGCGGTAAGACCATCCGGGTATTGGGTCGCGAAGTTGTTGGCCGAGGGGGCGGTAAAGATATTGACGAGGCTAGCGCCGAATTCGTTACCAGGATTAATAGCCTGGATGAGCTGGCCAATAAGGGCCGGGAGAGCGAGGAAGCTCGTCGCGAAGATAACGGGGATAACGCCGGCGGCGATAAGTTTAATCGGGAGGATACTTTTAATCCCGCCATAGGCGCTGTTGCCATGGACGCGCTTGGCGTAGTTGATGGTAATAATACGCTGGGCCTCGTTGAGTTTGACGAGGAAGTAGATGACGATAATTAGCGCGACGACGAAGCCAACCAAAATCCAGAAGACAGTCGGGTTTACGGGGAGCTCGAGCCAGCCGAAAAGATTCATCGTCGAACCATCAAAGAGCGCCTGGCCGAGAGTCGCGACGGTCGCCGGAAGCTGGGCAATAATCGAACAGAAGATAATTGTACTAATACCGTTACCGATACCTTGTTCGGTAATTAACTCGCCGAGCCACATCAAGATAAGCGAGCCGGCGGTCATCGAAGTCACTGCCAGGAACCATTCCCCGCCGGTCAAAGTCGCGGTCGTAGCGGAGTTCCCGGCGACGGTCGTCTGGTATAAGATAAAGATATAGGCGATAGATTGGACAATCGCGAGCGGGACGGCTAGCATCCGCGTCCATTGGTTGATCTTTCTACGGCCAGTCTCGCCGTCTTCGGAGAGCTCCTCGAGGCGCGGGACGGCCTTGGTCACGAGCTGGACTACAATCGAGGCGGTAATATACGGAGAAAGGCCAACTAAAATAATCGAGAAATTAGTCAGGCCCCCGCCGGAGACGAGATTTAAGAAGTTGCCGAAGTCGGACTTAGTCAGAAGATTATCGACGGCCTGTTTAAAGGTCGAGGCGTCGCCAAGGGGGACCGGAATATGGGCTAGTAAACGATAGGCAACAAGAATACCAAGGACGATTAGAACGCGCCGGAGCATAGTCTTGTTTTTCAGAGATTTAAGTATAGTCTTGAAATGCATAATTAACCTTCTTAACTCTTACTATGATAGCACAAAAAATAGCCTCTTTCAAGGCTATTTTTGGGTATTATTTACTACCTTTACGACTATCCTCTCGGCGAGCGCGAGTCGGGACGGCAGTCTTTTCGAACTTGCCGCCGGCTTTCTTGATCGCTTCGATAGCGGTTTTGCTCGCAAACTGGGTCTTCAGGGTAATTTTAGCGGTTAATTCGCCGCGAGTCAGGACCTTGACCCGGTCGTAAGGGCTTTTAATGAGGCTAGCCTCGTAGAGCTTGAAGTTGTCGACTTCGCCGCTCAAATCATTTAAGCGGTCGGTATAGACGACTTCAGCCTTCGGACG
>JAFUBU010000067.1 GCA_017460045.1 Candidatus Saccharimonadota bacterium | reverse complement strand
GTACTTCTACCTAGAGCCAGCGGCTCTAGGTAGAAGGGCAAACTCGCGCGCGACTGCGCGCGAGGAAACCTATTTATAACAGAGTACGTAGTTCGAGTTAGTCTTACTGCTGGCGTACGACGAGCGCGAGTGGCTACTGTCGACGGACAAGCCGTACGCGTTGCTGCTACTGTACTTCGTAGAAGACCAATAGAAGCGAACGCTGGAAAGGCCGAGGACGCTATAAAGCGCGCCAGTAGCCTCTCGATACCCGGAACGATTGCCGCTATACGAGGTACCGCCGTAGGCTTTGATAAGGGTGTCATAGTCGGTAATCTTCGGAGCGGAATAACCGGAGGGGCAGATTGTTGTGCCGTTGTAGCTTGCGTTTACGGTTGCATCGTGGTTATTAGTATTTGTTGCGCCGGTAAACATATTATTCCAAGTAATTGAGCTACCATTATAGCCGAGAATCCAGGTGTTGCCGTCTTTCATCTTACAGCCAGTTGTAGTAGTGGGGTGGACGGTAGAGGAACAATCTGGGGTAGATTCGGCTACGCAACGTACAGACCTACCGCCGTACTTACTGTAGCTGGCCGCGAGCAGGCTACTCGAAAGGAAGCGCAAGCTGTAGCCGCTAGTGCTGGAGCTCTGGGTAGAGGCCCAATAGAGGCCGTAGCTACCCACATAGTTCCAGCCAGACGAGTTGAAGATGCCGCCGTAGACGAAGTTATACGGAGTACCTCTAATCTTCGAAGAGCCGGTAGAGTTGTCACCACCCATAAAGGTCGCGATATTATCGTATTCAGTCTGAGTCGGTGGACGCCAGCCTTTCGGGCAGACTGCTTGGGCGGCGCCGTAAGAATAGTAAGAGTGGCTATCGTATGTATCGCCTGTACCGTTGATGTATTGGAGGTTGTCGTCCGAGTTTGTAGTAGACCAGTCGCTTGTACCGGTGCGAGCGGAAATAGTCCCGGCGGCGGCAGAATCATCGGTAGTAAGGGTTAAATCGGAGCCCTGAGTAATTGAGCCACCTGTAACGTAGCCGAGGGAGAGGTCCTTGGTCATGATGGCGTAACCGGCCATGCCAGTCGGGTAATCCGTTCCGGCGGTGCCAGTGGAAGGCCAGCGGTAGACGGTATAGACTTGGGTGTCACGAGAGTCGACAAGAGGAGTCGTAGCGGCTTCAGTTAAAGACCTAGCAGAAGTTCCTTGCATAGTAGCCGTCACATACTCGGCTACGCAACGTACAGACATACCGAGGTACTTATAGGCGCCGCTGCCGCCCGTGGTCAAGATACTCGAATCGAGGGATAAGTCGTAACCGTCAGTGCTGGAGTACTGAGTAGAGGTCCAATAGTGGCCGTAGCTACCCACCTTGTTCAAGCCAGACGAGTAGAAGTAGCCGCCGTAGACGAAGTTATAGGGAGATCTTCTAATCTTTGAAGAACCAGTAGAGTTGTTGCCGCCCATAAAGGTCGCGATATTAGCGTATTCGGTCTTAGTAGGCGGACGCCAACCTTTCGGGCAGACTAGCTGGGCCGCACCATAGGAATAGTAAGAGTGGCTATCGTATGTACCGCCCGTACCGTTAATATATTGGAGGTTGCTATCTGAGTTTGTAGTAGACCAGTTACCTGTACCGGTGCGAGCGGAAATAGTCCCGGCGGCGGCAGAATCGGAAGTTGTTAGGGTCAGATCTGAGCCTTTCGTAACAGAGCCGCCGGTAACGTAGCCGAGGGAGAGGTCCTTGGTCATGATGGCGTAGCCGGCCATACCGGTAGGGTAATCCGTTCCGGCCGTACCGGTAGAGGGCCAGCGGTAGACGGTATATTTTTGGTTGTCTCTTGAGTCGACCAGCGTTGTGGTCTTGCTTTCGGTAAGGTTGTTAGCGTAGACGTTCTGCATATAGGTAACTGATTCCCAGACCGGGTAGAGAGTGATGGTCGAGCCGGAAGTGGTGGTTTGGCCGGCGGCGGAGGCGGCGGTAAGGAGGTCGGAAATAGAGACCGAGGCTTCGGCGGAGTAGGTAGCGGCAGTAGCGCCAGAGGTTAACGCCCAGCCGAGGAAATTGTAGCCGGTCTTTACCATCGTCCCCTGCGCCGCGGTGGTAACACTGCCACTTTCGTAGACCGTCCCTTCGGTAGTCTTACTCGGGGAGCCAGAGCTCGCGCCGTTCGAGGAGTAGTTTATCGTATAGCTATTTTGAGCTACGCACCGTACGGCGACCCCGCGGTACTTGCTGCCGTTGGCCTGCGGGCGCACATCCGACGAAAGGAAGTACAGGTAGTAGCCGTTGTTGGTATCGTAGACCGAGGAGTACCAGTAGTACCCGTTCGAACCAAGATTGCTGGCGCTAGAACTCGCACCATTCCAGTAGCCCGAGTACGAGAAGCCGGCGTAGTTGTTACCATTCGCGGCGGCAGTTAAATACATGCCGTTTTTAATCGTATCATCTGAGGTGTAGCGATTAGCGGTTGTACCGTTTGTCCAGGAAGCGTTAGGATTATACGAGCTAGCGAGCACTGCGAAGTCGCCTGTAAAATCTCGCGAGCCAGAGGTCGTAGTGGCGGTTGCGCTAACTTTTGGTAATCTCCAGCCTTTCGGGCAAATATCTCGAGACGAAGTACCAACAGTTTTACC
>JAFUBU010000066.1 GCA_017460045.1 Candidatus Saccharimonadota bacterium | reverse complement strand
GCGGCGGGCGCATCGCGACGCCGGAGCGGGGCGGGGGCGGACGCATAGCGGGCTGGTGGCGACGCTGTTGCTGGTCGCGGCGGTCGGGGCGACGAGCTTCGTCGTCTACCTTGCGAACAACGGCTCCGCCAAGCGCTTCGCTCCGGTCGACGCCGGCGATAGAACGTTTTACAAAGAGGGTGGTATAGCCGGAGTCGATTGGCAACCGTTCGAACAGTCTTACGCTCTCGGTTACATCAACCTCGGTGAATCAGAGCAGACTCGCCACTGTAGTGCCGCCTCATCTACTCGTCCAAACGACCCCAAAAATGATGTTTGCAAATTTGTAGATAAGAAAACTAAAAAAATCATCACAAAGAAAAATACTGACTTTTATATTGACTACCCTGGCGGTGCTTGGTATCTTGGTAAAAAATATGACATACGTGAGTATATCTGGAGTGCTAGTGGATCCTGCGTCCCAGCAGTATATGTTAGAACTGTTCGCAGCTGGTATCCAGGTTCTATTTGGAGGTTATGTTCTGCCATTACGATTCGCGAGTGGCATTTCTATCCGCCAGGGACTCTCGGCGTAGACGAAAACGGTAATTTTAAGACCCCCTCGGAAGAGGAGCTCGCTCGCGCCGAGTATAATGTCTCCGCCGGCGCCGAGCATGGCTTCCGCGGGGTCATGCGTCTTGATGACTTTGATGGTAGTTGCGTTGAGGGTTACGCTGTACCAATTGGCAATCGTGGTGTCTGGACTACTTATAATACCCAGACTGCAGTTCGTATTGCTTCTAATATGAAAGGCAAAACAATTGGCTCTAATTATATCAGTTATGATGTCTACAAGTGGTGCGGTAATAGCGGTCACAGCACTCAAGCGACTAATCCTAGGACTGCCATGTGGGTCCAATTTGAATCGACTGCCCGAAATCCAGACGACCCGAGCGACAAGGGTGCCCCCTTCACTCTTGCATATTATACCACTAGCCACGCATCTAGTATCAGTTCTGATCGCGTCACAATTCGCTACTTCATTTATGCGCAAGATAATGTCTACCCTCAGTCCGTCATAAATGCAATAAAAAATATGGGTCAAGAACTTGCTAACCGAGCCAAAACAACTGCAGATAATAACGTAGAGGGAGAATGTATCCCGGATGAAGATATTCCCTGCATGGACGACGAAGAACTTGACTCAGGTAACAGTAGTGGGGGAGGCTTCTTTATCGGTGGCGGAGCTGGAGTCGAGGACGAGGAAGACGACGGCTATGTTGTTCCGGTCAATACGACCGAGTATAACATAGTAAATAATAATACTATCAAGCAATTCTCGGCGACGCTTTATGGCCTCTATTGGCCCTATTTCTATTACGACGAGCTAATTGATATTCTGCCCGAGGGCTATACCTTCGACGGCTGGTATGATAATGACACCGGCCAGAAAGTCGACCGCGACGCGGACAGTATTATCCTCTACCGCGACCATTCCTATTATGGGCATATCCAAAAAAAGACGACCCCGACGACTAATCCGCCCTCCTGCTATAGCGACCTCTAGCTCTCTCGACCGAAATCTAAAATTCTTGCGTTTTCGCGAAAAAACGTGTTACAATAATATTATGGTTAAAGAAGGTAATACGCGGACGAAGGTCGATAGATTCGCTATCCCGAGTCTCTTTTTAGTCTCGGTCGGGCTCGTTATTACCTTACTAGTCCTGAGCCTTTCCTTTAAGAGCGTCCCCTCGATCTTGAGCGGCGCGACTCCGGCGGATATTTCGGACTACGCCTACGCCCTCGTCGACGCAAGCCCGGGCGACGGCGAGACTTTCGAAGAGGCGGCGACCTATTTTGAGACCCAGATCGCGAAGGCCCCGGACGACGAGGCGAGATTCGACCTCTTGCTCGACTATGCCGTCTTTTACGCCGATACCGGAAACCCTCGCGCCGGTCTCGACGTCCTCGATGAGATCGACGAGTCCGACGAGGAGCTCCCGGCGGACGCGCTCTATTATCTCTACTCGACCTACCTCTATCTCTACGGCCGGCTCGGCGATAGCTCGACGGTCGATAGCTACCGCCTAAAGGTTATGGAGGCGGGCGTAAAGGATTATATTGCCTACCTCGACGAGTACGAGGGGGGCGACGACGATACTTGCGAAGTTCTCCTACTCGAAGATAGCTCGACTCCGGACGACGCCGCGGACGATTCGGCGGACGAGTCCGAGGAGGTCGACGAGCCGGCGGAGGAGCCGACCGACGAAGAGGGTTATACGGAGGAAGGCGAGCGATGAAAAAGACTCTTCTACTCTCGCTCTGCTCGCTCCTCGGCGTCTTTTTCCTCGGCGCGAGCGCCTCGGCGAGCAACCGCATGGAATGGGGGACGCGCGATACGAGCTATAGCGAGGACGGCCTCGGCTATAATCGCTCCGCCTCCGGCGCCGCCTGGTACTACTATACGATACCGAGTAATTATACCGGCCCGTCCGAGGTCCAAGTCCCCTTTAATAGCCGCTTTAATATCAAGACCGCGGTCTCGGTCGACCGCTGTCGAGACTACGGCGGCTTGTATATCCTCCTACGCAACGACTACGATCGCAATACCGGCGAGCTGACCGGCCGCCCGGCCGCCCCGACCGCGGTTAGCGATATCCTCGATACGAGCGTCGGCTGGTACGGGCTAAAAAATACCGTTACCTATCGCCTCCCGTCGCGCGTCGACGATAGTAACGATACGATTCGTGCGACCAAGGTCGTCTCTTGGGACGAGGCCAAAGGCTACTTCGAGCGAGTCGCGGAGACTTCCGCCGTCCCCCAGCGGAGTAACGGTAGCTATTATACCTGGACCGAGAATAGCGACTTGACCTACTTCTGTTATAGTAGCGGCGCGAACGTCTCCTATGAAGATAGTTTCCATAGCTACTCCTCCGTCGCGATGGGCGAGGAATACGAGAGCGTCCCGGTCCGCGACGGTACGTCCTACCTCTCGCGGACTTTTCCCGTCCCGAAGGGCGCGGAAGTTACCCTGACTTTCCATCATTATCTAGCGCGCAAGGAATACGACGCCCCGAACGATCTTAATATCGACTGGACCGTCTCGGGCCAGGGCGACTCCGGTAGCGGGTCGATTATCGTCTCCGATATCTCCGGTACGACCTTCGACGGTCTCACCGCCCGAGAAATCTTAAAGAGCGACGGCTCGAACTTTACCGCCACCATCCGCACTGGCAGCACTAATGGTGTCGGCACGACTTACTGCCAGACGATTACCTACCGTCCGGCGGACTACCGGCTCACTTGGGACGGGACTAAATACAACTACTCTTCGATTGATCGTACTCGCTCCTCGACCGCTTGCGTTACCCTCGTCCCCGCCGAGGATAATTATATCGCTAATGGTCGGGTCGCCGGCCAGAGCTTTACCTGCGACTCCGGCGGTGGTACACGTTTTGTCAGCTCGAGTATTGTCGGCAATACCGCCGTCACACTCGGTCTTTTAAAGAATGATGTTGAGTTTAAACAGACGAAATCCTCCGGCTACGACGAAACTCTCAAGATTTATGCCAAACCTGGCGATACGGTCCAGTTTTTCTACGCCCTCTGCTTTGGGGCGCACAACGTCGGGGCGAAGAAATCCTCGGGCTACTATACGCGGACCGATAGCGCCAACAACTCGATTAAAAATATCTTTACCGTCTACAACGGGACGAAATACGACCGGGAGGGGAATAATAACTTCCTCTTCGGCCGCCTCGACTACCTAATGGGGAAGGAAATCTTGGTTAGCAACAACGCCGCCCGCGCGAAAAACTTAAAGAAGACTACCGCCTTTTACGTTAATAATACTCGCGACAAGATTTTCTATAATTCAAAGCTCTTTTCCGACTACGTCTACGTCAAGGGCCAAGAGCTCCGCTTCGCCTCCCCCGATACCGGGGCTAAAGATTACGATAGTATCGCGCGCGGCGCCTACGATTGTTTCTGGTACTCTGGGATTACGAATTTCGCCTCGTCCCAGGCTTCCTCCGGCTACCAAATCCCCGGCTTCCAGACTCCGCCCGCCGGCCAGTGTACCTCCGCTGGTGTTGCTATGGGTACTTACGGCCAGGGAAAAACTATGAATAGCGTCGTCGGCGCGACCATTAATCAATCTATCAAGTATAACAACCTCGCCGTCTGGCGGCGCTATCTTTCGAAGGATACTGGCTCTTGTGGTTGTGATAATAATTCTAGAACCTATGCCCAGAAAATCTTTAGCAGCGTTGTATATAATCAAACGATGACCCATGTTGATAATGATGCCTACTATGAGAGCGACGTCCGGACCGCCGATAGCCTCATCAATAAAATATACACCGCCTATTACAACCAGGGCTATACCCTCCTCGGGCGCTATAAGGCCCCGACTTATGCCGGCTCTTCGACCAAGCGCTACTTCGACGGCGACTATTCGGTCAATCTTTGTAAGCAGGCCAGTAAGAAGTGCCGCTTCTGCTGGGGTACCGGAAAAGACCGGACTTGTACCGGATACATCTATACTAAGTACAATAACAACAAGGCTACTTCACGTCAAAATCCGGACAACGTCTTTACTAACGAGCCGGTTACCAAGACCGCGAGCGTTATTATCCCGTACAACTTCGATACGACCCTGTCCGCTAATATTACGAATAGTAGCGATATCCTCTACGCCGGCGAGCGAGTTACGACCGACTTTAATATCG
>JAFUBU010000065.1 GCA_017460045.1 Candidatus Saccharimonadota bacterium | reverse complement strand
TATTTGAAACTGTATTTCTTAGACATAAATCGGCTAGATAGGCATTTTCTCCGAACGAAGCGCGTCTAATGGACGAACGCCCCTTGGGACGCGTCCACGCGAGTTCGGAAAAATGCCAAGATAGACGATTTTGGCAAGAAATTTCAAACATATGAACTGGCGATGATATTCATTTTCTCACAAAAACGCCAAGATAGGCGATTTTGACAAGAAATTTTGCACAACTAAATTGTTAAAGTATCCCCTAAACAACTTTAGTTAAACATCTCGCAGTTGTTTTAGACTGTATCTATCTTATCGCATCTTAACTCCGAAGTCAAGACTTTTTTCAAAAAATCTTTGAAAAAAGTCTACTTAAATATTAAAAATACCAAACTCCCCATCGCAACACCAATCACCCCCCCAACAAGTACCTCTACTCCCGTATGCCCCTCAACGACTCGCACTAGCGTATCGTCCGGCTTTACAACCTTAATCAGTTTATTCATCTTTTTTCCCTGTTCTCCAACCGCATATCTTACATTTACCGCATCGTAAATTACCGTCGCCGAAAAACAAACTAAAATTCCAAATGCTACGGAGTCAAACCCATAGGCTAGCCCCGCATATGTCGCCGCCCCTAAAATACTCCCCGTATGCCCCGACGGCATCCCGCCCGACTTAACATACATCCTAAATTTCTCGACTCCACTTTTCCCTTTCGTTCCCCCCTTAACAGAAAGTAGCACATACTTCGTCGTCTGTGCTACGAACCACCCTAAAACATATGCTAAAATAATCTTCCATCCATTCATGTTCCCATTATATCATATTCCTTGGAGGAGAAGGAGGGTCAAGTAAGGTACTCCCGCCACTTCCCACCTGTCTGCTACGATTTTTTGTTTTTAGAAATTTGAGGCATAAATTGTCTAAGGTCCCCTCCAAGAATTATGAACGTGAGGTATTTTCTGGTTGGACTAAGGAGATAGTCATCACAATGTTAAAGTCTTCACATTTTTCTTCCTTTCTTTTATTATTCCATCATGTCTGTCAATAAACAACCTAATTGTCCGCTTTTCTTCGTTTGAGCGCGATCCCAAGGACCAACAACGCTATTACAGAAACTATCCCAGCTACGAAAGTTGCAATTTTTCCCGCCATACTTGCATCCGTCGATGTCTCTTTACCTAGCTCCGGAATTTCCACGACTTCCGAGACCGCTTCGTCTTCTTGCTCTTCTTCAAAACTTTCGAATTCCTCGTCGTCTCCTGACTCCTCGTCTTTCGGTCCGTCGCTAGTCTCGTCCGCCGTCTCGTCTATTTCCCCGGAAAGAGCCAACTCCCCCAAATTCGTCGCTCCGGTAAGTAGCATCGTTCCCGTTGCCGGTACTTCCTTCACGATTTCCTTTGTTTCTACTATCGTCTTCTCAACCGGAACTTGTACTTCTACTGTTTTCACTTTCTCTACCGGAACTTCTACCTTTACCGTCTTTACTACCTCTACTGGTTTTTCTACTTCTACCGTTTTTATTTTCTCCACCGGCACCTCTTTTATTACTTCTTTTTCAACATAGCGGATTTCTACTTCTCCGCCAGACTCTTCCGCCCCAGCGTCCGCCCCCGAGTCGGAGACTTCGTCCGAGCTCGAGTCCCCCGTCTCGCCCGATCCTGTCTCTACCTCCCCACCTTCATTAGATTCGCCCGACGCCTCGTTATCTCCGTCCTCAGCATCTCCGTTATCTCCGTTATCTTCATTACCTTCCCCATTTTCATCTCCTTCCGTTACCCATTCGTTATCCTTGTAGACTAGTATCGTCCCCGCTTCTTCATCCGAACCGTCTTCAAGACTCAACCTCTCCCATCCTACGTACGGTTGATAATGAATTTCTCCGTCGTCCCAGATTTCCGCTCGGCAAATCGCTTCTTCGTTTTCTAAAAAGGCCGCCGAATTAGCGCATCTCTCGTAATCTATTCTTCCCCACCTAATATTCATCTGCTGAATTATATCGTTTACCCAGAAATAATATGTAAAGCCTAGCTTCCGCGAGGTATTCTCTTCGAGACTCTCGACCGTCTCTACCGTCATCTCTTCCCCGGTCGCCTTATCTTCCCAGTCTGCCGACTCGAAATCAAACCTATAATATTGTGTCATCTCATACTCGTCCCCAGGGTATGCCGTTAAGAGTTCGGCATCTTCTACGTCGCCTTCAAAGAACATCAGCCCCTTCAAAATCGCGCTACTGCTACTAACCTCTCTGAGATGCGCCGTTATTTCATTATGTCGTACATCTATTACCGTTGTTACCAACCCCATGGTCTGGTTCTCTGGATAATCAGTCTCGCCGCTATACGCCGCTACTAAACCGACATTCCCAATCGTACTTGCTAGTACGCTTCCCGCCACTACTGCTTTTGTAAAACTTTTGCTCATTAGTTTCTCCAAATTAATTTTCTAATGATTCTATCTTACTCAAAAAATCATTTTTTTTACAACCATAACCACGAAGGAAAATTTTCTAAAAGCTAGAGCTTGACCAAACCTAACTGTCTGTGCTACGCTCCCTGTCAAACCAGAAAACATCAAGCTAGAGCTTGACTGTCAGGCCCCTCTCGTGCTATCATAGACGCCCCTTCATTCCGCTTAAGCCCCCAAAAGTGTTGTAAATAATGTTTTCTTTCCCCTCAAAAGAAAGTAATATTTACAACACCAACTCAACAGAGGTCATTCCGCCCACGTTTAGTATTTTTTACAATCTTAGGAAGACTCCGGCATAACGTACAGCACCACAAAAAGCAAATAACTAACGTACGTCTCTTTGAGGAGCGCATCTTCTGACGAAGTAGTGCGCTCTGCTAGGACTCATCCGGTAATACTATTCCTATCGACGCCACGGTATCCTTGTCGGCCAGTTTCATAATCCGTACTCCTTGCGTCGCTCTCCCGAGCGTCGGAATCTCCGCAATCGCTACTCTAATCGCTTGGCCCTTAGTCGACATCATAATTACTTCTTTTGCCGCCGGGTCAAGCGTCTGGACCGCAACAATCGGACCAGTCTTCGCCGTTATGGCCGCGACCTTGATACCTACCCCTCCGCGCTTATGCGTCGGGAAATTCGAAACTAGCGTCGCCTTCCCGTATCCGTTCGCCGAAACCGCAATCAATTTCTGCTCCGGGTCGGTAACGACGTCCATTCCAACAATCTCATCTTTCGGACGAAGCCGCATCCCTCGGACTCCCTTCGCTGCTCGCCCCATCGGCCGCACGTCCGCCTCGTTAAACCGGACTGCTTGGCCTGCCGAAGTCGAGATAATTATATCATTCTTCCCTGTCGTACCCTTGACCCACTTCAGTTCGTCTCCCGGGTCGAGCTTAATCGTCACAAGCCCGTTTGTCCGAATATTTTCGTAGTCAGAAATCGGGGTTTTCTTAATCGTCCCCTTCTTCGTCGCCATAAAGAGGAACCCGTCCGGCCCAAGCTCGTCTCCTTGCTTGATAATCGCCGTAATTTTCTCCTCTGGATGCAAATTCAACATATTTACCGCCGCCGTTCCCTTCGCAGAAAGCGTCGCCGCCGGGACTTCATAGGCTTTCAAGCGGAAAATTCGCCCCGTCGAGGTAAAGAACAGGAGAAAATCGTGCGAACTCGCCGTAACAATCTGGGCTATTACGTCTTCCTCTTTAGTCTTCATTCCAATCTTCCCCTTACCCCCTCTATTCTGCCTTCTGAAGTCGGCTTGCGGTACTCGCTTCATGTAATTTTCCGACGTAAGTAGGATTACGCTTTCTTCCTCTGGGATTAGCTCCTCCTCCGAAAACTTCCCAACTTCGTGATTAATAATCTTTGAGCGTCGCGGGTCGTCATATTTCTCTTTCATCTGCAACAACTCTTCCTTGACTACTCTCAAAATCTCATGTTCATCCGCAAGAATCGCCTCGAGTTTGCCAATCAACTCTTGTAGTTGCTTTAGCTCTTCCTCAATCTTATCACGTTCTAGCCCCTGCAAACGTCGAAGCTGCATCGCCAAAATCGCCGCCGCCTGTATCTCGGACAGCCCGAATTTCGCCATCAACCTCTTATCCGCATCGTCGTACGACTCACGAATTGTCTTAATTACCTCGTCGATATTATCAATCGCAATCTTCAAACCTTCGAGAATATGCGCTCGTTCCTTCGCCTTCCGAAGTTCGTATTCCGTCCTCCGACGGATAACCTTCTGTCGGTGCTTGATAAATTCCCCAAGAATTTCCTTAAGCCCCAAAACTCTCGGCTGAATCCCATCGACCAGGGCCAACATATTATAGTGGAATGATGTCTGCAACCCTGTTAATTTATACAGCTGGTTCAAAATCTTCTTCGGGAAAGCATCTTTCTTTAGCTCTACGACAACCCTCGTCTTGCCGCGTGCGCTTTCGTTTCTCGCCGCCGCAATATGATCGAGTTTCTTCTCGTTGGCCAACTCTCCGACCTTATGACAAAATGCTTCCTTGCTAACCCCATACGGCATCTCCGTCACGACGATATTATATCGACCCCCCTTCCGCTCTTCGATGTTCGTTACTGCTCGAATTGTTACCGACCCCTTCCCCGTCGCGTAAGCTTGCTTCATCGAAGCTCCCCCGTAAACCTCTGCTCCGGTCGGGAAATCCGGCCCCTTCACATACTTCATTAACTCGTCAAGCGTAATATCTGGATTATCAATCTGTGCCACCGTCGCATCGACTAGCTCTCCGAGATTATGCGGCGGAATATTCGTCGCCATCCCGACCGCAATCCCCATCTGTCCATTGAGCAGAATATTCGGCACCGCCGCCGGAAGTACTACCGGCTCTTTCTCTGTACCGTCGAAGTTATCTCTAAAATCTACCGTTTCTTTATCGATATCCGATAATAATTCCGCCCCCATCTTATCCAGCCTCGCCTCGGTATAACGCGACGCCGCCGGCTCATCTCCATCTGCCGAACCAAAGTTCCCCTGTCCCTCGACGAGCGTGTACCGCATCTTCCAAGGTTGCGCCAAGTTTACCATCGCATCATAAATCGACGAGTCGCCATGCGGGTGGTAATTACCCATGACCTCGCCAACAATCTTCGCCGACTTTACCGTCGCATGCGGCGCTTTCCAACCGTTCTTGTTCATCGCAAACAGGATCCGTCGATTGACCGGCTTTAGCCCATCTCTAACGTCCGGGAGCGCTCGATCAATAATGACCGACATCGAATATTTCAGGAAGTAATCTTCCATCGTATTCTCTACCGCCCTCTGCTCGATTCCGTCCGAAAGCCGCCCCGAGACTTCCTCCGCCTCGTCGATTGGCTCTAAATTTTCGTCTTTAATTAAATCGTCTTTCTCTGCCATAATTATTTCTCCTTAAAAATCTAGATCATCCAAATTAACGCTCGCCGCCCCCGCCTGTATGAAGTTCTTACGCAGATCTGCCTGATCTCCCATCAACTTCGTAAATATCGCATCCGCCTTCTCTGCATCCTCGACGTGTACCTGTACCAAAATCCGATTTTCCGGATCCATCGTCGTCTCCCAAAGCTGCTTCGCATCCATTTCGCCAAGCCCCTTAAATCGCTGTTGCGCCGTATACCCCGCTTGCTTAAATCGCTCCTGGTTCGGGTCGATTTTCGTCCCGCTCGCCTCTCGCTCTCGAATCTTCTCGTCAATCTTCTTCTCTAGCGCGACCTCGTCATAAACATAATCAATCTTCCTCTGCGCTCCCGTCCCTTTTATGAGCCCAAACAGCGGCGGCTTCGCCAAGTAAACGTGACCCTTCTCAATTACCTCCGGCATATATCGGAAGAAGAAGGTCATCAGTAGCGTTGCAATGTGCAATCCATCAACATCCGCATCGGTCATAAAGATAATCTTATCGTACCGGAGCCCATCGATGTTAAACTGTTCGCCAATCCCTACCCCCGTCCCTTTAATCAGCGATACCAGCTCCGCATTCGCCAACATCTTGTCAAGCCGCGCCCGCTCGGTATTTAATACTTTACCCCTGAGCGGCAAAATCGCCTGAATTTGAGGATTTCGCCCCTCCTTCGCCGAACCAGCCGCCGAGTTACCCTCTACGATAAAGAGTTCACATTCCGTCCGGTCTCTCGACGAGCAATCCGCCAATTTCGACGGCAGATTCAACCCGTCCATCGCCCCTTTCCTAAGGACGTTATCCCTCGCCGCTCGCGCCGCCTTTCGTGCCCTCGCCGCGAGCGTCGCCTTCGTCACGATTTTCTTCGCAATCTGCGGATTTTCCTCGAGATAATACCCGAAGTACTCGCTCATTACCTTGTCGACATAACCTCTCGCCTCGGGATTTCCGAGTTTATTCTTCGTCTGTCCCTCGAACTCCGGATTCGGCAACTTAATCGAAACTACCGCCGTCAAGCCCTCTTTAATATCATCTCCAGTCAAGTTGTCTTCTTTTTCCTTTAGTAGCCCATTTTTCCTCGCATAATCGTTTATTACGCGATTTAAGGCCGTTCTAAACCCAACGACGTGCGTCCCTCCGTCCGGCGTCAAAACATTATTCGCAAACGGCTTCAGAATCTCCGCAAAGCTGTCATTATATTGTAATGCAATCTCCACTTCCGAATCTTCAATCTGCTTGTCGACGTAAAAGATATTGTCCCCGACGACTTCCTTCCCGCTGTTCAATCTCTTGACATAGCTCGTAATCCCCCCTTCGAAGTAGAAGGTCTCCTTTTGCCCCGTCCGCTCGTCGTATGCCGAAATTAAAATCCCTTTCGTCAAGTACGCCTGATGTCGCGCATAGGATAGTACCCAATCAAAATCTATCTTCGTCCCGTTCTTAAAAATCGTCTCGTCCGCATAAAAGGTAATCGAAGTCCCCTGTTTTTCCGTCTTCCCAATAATCTGTAAATCCGAAGTCGGCTTCCCCGTACCAAACTCAATATGATGAATTTTTCCTTCCCGATAAACTTCCGCTATCATCTTTTTCGATAGCGCGTTCACTACCGAAGACCCGACGCCATGAAGCCCCGACGATACCTTATAGCCTCCGTCTCCAAACTTACCTCCAGCGTGGAGAACTGTCAAAACCGTCTCGAGCGTCGACTTCTTTGTCTTGGGGTGGATATCGACCGGAATACCTCGCCCGTTGTCTTCTACTCTTACGCCTCCGTCCGCCAAAACGGTAATTTCTATTTTCGTACAATACCCAGCAATTGCCTCGTCTACCGCGTTATCCGCAATTTCCTTAATCAGATGGTGCAACCCGTCATAACCCGTCGACCCGATATACATCCCCGGTCGTACGCGCACCGCCTCAAGTCCCTCTAGGACTCTAATTTCCGAACTGTCATATTTTTCTGCCATGCTGAATTACCTCGTCTTAACTTAAACTCCCCCTATTATACACCGCCCCTACGATTTTTTCAAGTCTAGCTCTCTCAAAAATTCCTCGTAGCTTTTGTCTTTAGTGGTGCCCCTTTTCTCAATCTCCGCCTCGACTTCCGCCCTCGTCCTGCCGTATTTCGTCGCCGAATACAATTTCAAAGACTCCCTAAGCTCCGGATTTTCTACCCCCATCGGCGGGAGCAAAGACATCGTAAACGGGCTCGACGGTACTCCAAACATCATTACCGTCGTAATCGCATGGTAATTCGGTTGCTTATGCAAATCTTCCGCGCTAAAGGTCGGCTGAAACGCTTTTGCCATAATCTCCGCATCTGTTATCCCGATACGTCCGCAGACAATCGTCCCGACGTTCCCAAGGATTCCGTCTTTAATCTTGTCGGTTAACTGCGTCATAAACTGGTTCGCAATTATCAAATTGAGCCGAAACTTCCTCGCCTCCGAAAGAATACTCTCGAAACTATCGGTCGAAAAATTCTGAAACTCATCTACGAATAGACAAAAATCTTTTCGCTCGTTCTCTGGGATGTCTACCCGACTCATCGCCGCCGTCTGGAATTTCATCACAAATATCATCCCGAGTAACTTCGAATTTAACTCCCCCATCTTCCCCTTCGAAAGGTTGACGAGTAATATCTTATTATTGTCCATCAGCTCTCTGATATTAAACCCGCTCTTCGTCTGCCCCAAGATATTCCGCATCATCGTATTCGAAAGAAACGGCCCCCACTTCGATACAAACCAAGTTACTACTTCCCCCGAATCGTTCGCTTTTTGGCTCTCTGGGAATTCTTTCGTCCAATAATCATAGACGTTTTTGTCTGTCACATATTTCAACTTGCTCTTTACGAACTCCGGGTCGATAAAACATTTCGGAATATCGATAAACGTCGCTCCGTTCGGGTCCGACATTAAAAGTAACGCTGCGTTTCGGAACATATGCTCCCCTCTCGGCCCGAAAATCCCCGTATGCCCCGGATCGTATAGCGAGTACAACATATTTATTCCCTCTTGGACGATAAAATCTTTTTGGTCCGGCGTCTCGTATTCAAACATATTCATTCCCATCGGGTACTCTAAGCTCCCCGGGTCGAAGTAAATTACATCGTCCATTCGCGACTCCGGTACTTTCGAAAGCAGATCTTCTACCACGTCCCCATGCGGATCGATAAACGCAAACCCTCTCCCCGCTAGCATATCTTGGTACGCTAAGTTCCCGAGCAAAGCCGACTTCCCCATCCCGGTCTGCCCAATAATATAAGTATGCCTTCTCCTATCGTCCTCCGTTAATCGAATCTCTTTCTTCTGCCCCCTAAACTCGTTCACCCCTAGAAGCAATCCTTCCGTCGCCAACCTCGCCGGCCCATCTACCTGCTTCGTCAACTGCCGCTCGACTTGCGAGTTTGGTATAGTATTTTGGTTCGGCAGATGAAATACCGAGGCCATCTCTACGCTGTTCAAAATATTTGTTCGTTTATCTACCGGAAAATCTCGATACATGTAATCCAACGCTAATTTCCCCGGATCGAGCCGCATCATAATCTTAAAACCATTATTCGTTGGAGAATTAAACTGCGAAAACGAGCTGACAATTCCCCCAACTACTGCCTCCGATCTTACCCTCGACCCCGTACTTGCGATGACGCGAATTAAAGTCTCAAACGCCGGAAACTTCGTTTTCCCCTCAATCGCCGCAATTTCTTCTTGTTGTAAATTTGAAAGAGATACCTTTGGCTCGTCTTTTTTCTCTTCTGGGACCTCAAACGGCGCTCTTAGAATATCTCCTATCCCATACCTAGATTTCTTCCCGTCCCTCATTTCTCCCGTTTTTGTTATTGCCTTACCGGTCCATTTCTCCGAAGCTGGCCGAAACAATATCTGTACCGCCGCGCCCTCGTCGTTTTTGAGTCCCGAAAGCGCGTTCAAAATCGCCGCTCCTGCATCCCACTTCGTCTCTTCATAGGTCGCTATCGGATAAATATACTCCTTCGAGAGATTTAGCTCTCCCCCTGCTACGCCCTGTAGTCCGCCAAACTTTGAAAAAATATTCTCGTCCCTTACCTCCTCTAACCTCGCCGTCGGATAGGCCGAAACAATCGCCTGTCGTGCAACCTCCGTCAGCTCTCTCGGCACATATGCAAAGTACTTAATTAGCCCTCCTGCCGCAATAATCTCGAACGAAATATGATTTTGCCCCAACAGTTTCGTTTTCCAGCCATTCTGCGCCGTCGAGGATAAAATCGAATACATAATCTGAGCTTGTGAAATCGCTTCGTTCGTAACATCCCGCTCGTCTCTCCCTCCCCCCTGGATGTCATCAGTCGCCGGCGGTAGATGTATCAGCATCGGCACCATTTCAATCCCCCGTTTCGTACCGACTTCCCTTCTCTGCTTATTTAGCCTTTTTGACCACCAAAACGCCCCAACGCCTATCAAAACCAATAGCAATATTGCTACAATCAAAACCGGCATTGCCCACGCGTTCTCACCGTCCATCTACCTACCCCTCGACGTTTCCTCTCCCCGAGGCCAAAATCTCGTTTGCCTCGTGTGGATTCTCCGCCTCTATCGTCGCCTTCTCAATCGCTTCCGCAAGTTCGCCTTCCGTCATCTTCAATGTCGTCTGTCCTATTTCCCTCTTGACCGCGGTATTCTCGTCCAATACTTCTCCGCCCGCCCGGAAAGATTCCTCGTCTAGGCTATCGATTGTCTGTTCGACCTCTCTTGGTTGTTCTTCCATATTTCCTCCGTTATTCTTACGTCTATTTTATCATACTTTTACGGCCTTGACACTACTTTCTTGACCATAAAACAGCCCAAAAATACAAACAATACTACTAGCCCTACCGTCCAAAGGCTAAAGCTCCCAAACGATTGCACCATCAAAAGCATCAATGGCCCCAAAGCAATAATCGCCGCGTAGACATAGTCTACTTTTCTCTTTCCTTTTCTAGCTGTAATCCCTCTGAAAATTTTGACCAATAACGTGCACACTCCAAACAGTACCATATACGCCATTGTAAAAAATAATAAAACCCCGAACGGACCGAGGTCCATCGGGGCAAACAAGTTCATCATCACAACGAGCCCTGCGGCCGAAAATAGTGTCAAGAATAATATCAGACGATTAACCATAACCCAATTATATCATATTAAGTTGCGCCTAGGCCCAAAAACCAAAACCTATGGCTAAAAGAAATAAAACTACGAGATGTCGGGAAACTGATTCCCCATATACTTAAAATGAGTAAAAGAGGGCAGTTATCCGGTTCTTTTATAAAAACTATTGACCGCAACTGTAATTCCCTCTTTTGCTCTTGACCGCTCCACGTGAAGTGGAGCATAGCCCTTGCTAGTCCCTCAACCATCTTCTTGATTTTAATGTACTATGATTTTTGGAATCTAGCGCGCTCTAACGCCGACTTGGCGGAGCTGATGGTAGTTCCTAGATTGTAATTTACGGCTAGCAGCTACCATTTGTCCCGCCAAATCAGCTTCGTTATTTATATTTCATTTTGTTAAGTTTCCTTTGTGTTTACACTTTTTATTTTTGTCTTATCGACTGTCTCTATATTAGCATAAGTAGTACAAAAAATCAAGCCTTTTGAACAACTTTTTTACAGTATTATTTACAACAAAACAACTCAACGCCTCCCTCTTTATCTGTTAAATTCCTCGCAACACTCTTGAAATATGAATGTACTTTCTACAACGTAATTCCACCCTTATCTTCCCCCCTCCTATCGATCTCACTTGTGGAAAACTCCCAAAAAATCCTTAAAAATTGTGTTCAAATTCTATTGACATAAGCTTTTACGGGGACTATAATAGAGACAGCTTTTGAATACAAAAATTATTCAAAAGGCAAAAATAAACATCATAGCCAAAAAACTCCACACTCTAATAGAAAGTCCGGTTCCTCGCAGTTTCCGGACTTTTTCTATTTATTGTGATTTTTCGGCGGCAGCAGACGGCGGACAGCGTTCACGGAGGTGCTTATCTACTTCTCTACCCAGAAGAAATTCGAAGATGAAAGCCACCAAGGTGGTATTTTCTCTTGCCGAAGCGCTATTATTGATAGAGCGAGGCAAGAAAAATGCCGCATTGGCGGCTTTCAATTCGAATTTTGGTGGAGCTGCCGGATACTGCCTCCGGGTCCGAAAAATGAACGAGGATACCATTCTACACGCATAGTCTGTTTCATTTATTCTCGACTAAAGACCTACAGAGTAATAGACAAAGACTGTTAGATCCGTCATGACTAATTTAAAACCCCTATTCGTCAGGTAGGGATTCGATTCCCATAATCTGATAACCAAAGGCGCTATGGAACCTTACGCCCCGGCCAGCCTAATAAAATAGTTTAGGCATAAGCAGGTAGATAAGCTACGTGCTTGGAAGTTTTTTCTTCACTTTTTCAGTACTTACGGTACAAATCGTCGTGCTTGATATCTGTTAAT
>JAFUBU010000064.1 GCA_017460045.1 Candidatus Saccharimonadota bacterium | reverse complement strand
TCCTAGTGTTGATATTGGTATGGCTATGTGGGGACTTTTTATCGCAGTACATGGTTTCGGCGATGAACGGGATATTAAATGTCTTTGTCTTCTTGACGGGCGGGGCGTAAATTAGTAGACTGGACGTAGCCTTAGCACATATTTTCCTGAATAATTATGTTTAAGGGATTTCGCGGCGTCTGCCTCGTGGGGTAGCGCATAAGATTTTACCCACCTTGTATATAATACAGGGAAACATAAAGCTCAGGCTATTTCAGGATAGGTGGGACAGATGAAACAACGTATCAGGGTAGTCGGGATTGTTAGAGAAGATGATAAGTTGTTGTTAGTTCGAAACAGTAGGGGGAGAGCGGAGGAATTGCCGACTTGGGAGTTGCCAACCGGGAAAATACGGTTTGGAGAACAACCCGAGGAAGCGATGTCTCAGCTCTTTTTTGAGCATCTCGGGGCGCAGGTCAAAGAGCTAAGGCTAGTCGACGCGATAACTTTTATGGGGCTACCGGGCGCGTCGCAACTGGGAAACCTTTACATTGTTTTTGAGGTCGATCTCGACGGGGAGATAAAGCTACAAGCGTCGGAAAAATATTCGGCGTATAAGTTTGTTACTACGGAGGAGATTCGAGAGCTAAAAGTTGACGAAGCGACGCTCGCGGTACTCGAGATTGAGGGCGGGAGAAAGATTGTCCCGACGATGCGGGAAGAGCGGCGCAACGAGACGGAAGCGTTGGTTGCCGCGACGATTTACTTCGACGGGGCGAGCCGAGGAAATCCGGGTCCGGCGGGGGTTGGATATGTAGTTGTTGGCGAGAACGGGGAAGTTTTGAAACGGGGAGGAGAGTTTATTGGCTTCGCGACGTCGAGGACGGCGGAGTATTACGCCTTGAAGGAAGCTTGCGAACAGGGGTTGGAGTTGGGGTTGAAGCGAGTAAGATTCGTTGGGGATAATTTGATGGTAATAAATCAGATGAACGGAATATTTCAGGTCAAAAACCAAGATTTGATGACGGTACACGAAGATGTTTTGAAGCTGATTGCGGGAGTTGATAAAGTAGCGTTCGAACACGTGGTACGGGCGGAGCAGACAGAGGCGGATTTAGAAGCGCATAAAGCAATAGATGAGCACTTTGGCAATAAGACTCTGTAAAAAATCCCCGCGGATGCGGGGATTAGTTTTTAGAAGGTCCAACGTAAATCTTTCAAGACGTTGGTTATGCCTTTTTGGGTAATGTCGTCGGAGAGGTCGGCGGGCTTGCCGAGGTAATTATAGTAGATTTTACAGCCCGGCTCGTCCTCGTCCTCGTCGTCGTTAAAATTATAGGTAAGGTCGAGGAGTCGGTCGATATTATCGGGCTGGTAGAAGGCCTCGCCGTTTTTGAGGACGGCCTTAACACATCCGACAATGTCGTCTTGGGTATAATCCAAATTGAGCGAGCTAAGTTGCTCAATCAGCTCGGCGGGAGATTTCCAGACCTTGTTGATAGACAGGAAGGGAATTTCCGATAGCCAGCCGCCCAGAATGCGCAGAGACATTACGCCCGGCTCAAGGAGATGGAAGAGCCGACGTTCTTTCTCAGCGATAAAATCCAGGCTAGGAATACCGTCGATAACGAAAACCTCAACCTTGTCGCTGTGAATCTTGTCTCGGAGGACGTAGTCCAGAAGGGTTAAGATTTGATCGCCGAGACCGACAGAGATAAGACGGATGGTCTTATAGCCAAGGTGTTCGGTGTGATAGCCGATAGTTGTAGCCATGGCATCTAGATCATAGTCTTGGTGGCTAGACCTAACGATGTTAAAATCGTATTTTTTGGGCTGGAAAAGCTCCCGATAGCTATCATCCGTTTGCGGTGTTAGGCCAGGGATGAGGTAGTAGCCGACGTCTTTATTGCTGCTAATATTTAACATGGTGATCTCACCTTTAAAGCCCTCTTCTTCGGTCCATTTGCGAATAAGGTAGGGAAGGGTAAAAACTCCGAGCCAACCGGCGATAACTTTGAAAACTTTTTTCATAGATTTAACCTCCTCTCGTTGTAAAAGTACTTCTAAAAACTCATGTAATTTTATCAGAAATTGTAGAATTTGTCAAAGAGTGGTATAATACGGGGGAGCTTGAAACGCAATCGCTGGTATTTTATCAGAGGAAAGTCCGGGCAGCATAGGGTACGGTAGTCGCTAACGGCGACCGTTCGTAAGGATAGGGAAAGTGCCACAGAGACAGAAACTTCTGCCGTCCTAGGACCACCAGCCTTGACAATTTTCCGCCCTTGCTCGTCAGGTAGACGCGCTGCGGGCGGAGAAATTGCCAATTCTGGCGGTCCTAGAACGGCAGTAAAGGTGAAAAGAGTGAGGTAAGAGCTCACAGCGATATGTAGCGATATATATCGGAGGTAAACCCTACCGGCTGCAAGGAGTGCTAGATACCCCGTCCCGGGGATGCACGTTCACCGCTTGACTCTTGAAGCAATTTAAGAGCTAGATAGATGATTGCGCTCCGTTTTTCGGAGACAGAACCCGGCTTATTTCAAGCTCTTGGGGCTTTTCTTAAAAGAAAAGCCCCCAATTTCTTGAAAAAATCGCCTATTTTAGCGTTTTTCCTTACTTGCTCGTCCATTAAGACGCACTTCGTTCGGAGAAAACACTAATCTAGACGATTTTTTCTAAGAAATTGGGGCTAGTTTATTTAATGAGGCCCTTTTTCTTGAGAGTACGGAGAGCCGAAGTAGAGATATTTACTTTGAGCTTTTGGCCGTTCTCAAGTTTGATAGTCTTCTTTTGGACATTAGGTTTGAAAACCTTGCGAGTCTTTCTCTGGGAGAAGGACACGTTGTGGCCGTACATTTTGCCCTTGCCGGTAATTTCACAGATTGCCATTTATTTGTCCTCCTTTACAATATCAACGATTGCTTTGAAAGCCTCAGGCTGGCTAACGGCGAGCTCGGCGAGAATTTTGCGATCTACCTTGACGTCTTTGGCCTTGAGGCCGTTAATAAGTCGAGAATAGGAAAGACCGTTTTCGCGAGCGGCGTTGTTGATCCTAGTAATCCAAATAGCGCGGAGATCGCGTTTCTTATTGCGACGATCGCGATAGCTATAGCGGAGGGACTTAATAACGCCTTGCTTAGCGAGCCGATAACTACGGGTGCGATAATGTTGCATCCCCTTAGCGGCTTTTAGAATTTTCTTGTGCTTGTTTCTTGCAGGTACGCCTCTTTTAACTCTCATCTTAAACTCCTAGTGCGGTCTTAATGTTTTTCTTGATCTTACCGTCGATAGTGGCGGCAGTTTTCATATTGCGCTTTCTCGCCTTCGACTTTTTGGCGAGGATATGGTTTTTGTAGGCGCGCTCGCGGACGAGCTTACCCGAGCCAGTAACCTTGATGCGCTTGGCTGTACCTTTATGCGTCTTTAGCTTTGGCATAAATTATTCCTTGTTTAGTTAATATTAGATAAGGGACAATCAGAGAGCCGTGGAAGTACAAAGACTACTTCTTCCGAACTCCGACTGATAGGTTGCGTCCGCTAAACTGGGGCTCGCCGATTAAGGCGATGTCGTCTCCTAAGAGGGAAATGACTTTGTCTAAGAGCTCGCGACCGATTTCGCGGTGCGCCATCTCGCGTCCGCGGAACATAATGATAATTTTCGCGCGGTCGCCATCGTCGAGGAAACCTCGGATTTTGCGAACTTTAATATTTAAATCATTATCGCTAATCTTTAGACCGATTTTCATGGTCTTGAGCTCGGATTGTTTTTCGCGAGCCTTCTTGCGGTTTTTGGCTTCTTCCTTCGCCTGTTGGTATTGGAATTTGCCCCAGTCAATGACTTTGACCACAGGAGGATTAGCGTTTGCGGCAATCTCTACTAGGTCGACGCCCTGCTCCCCGGCTAGCTTTAATGCTTCTTTACTACTCATAATACCGAGTTGCTCGCCGCTTTCTCCAAGTACGCGTACCTGAGCGTGGCGAATTTCGCGGTTGATGCGAATATGGCGATTGTTACTAATAGTGATTAACTCCTTGCGATTAAATATCTTGTTTATTATATCAAAAATTTAGGGCTATGACAAGGGTTTTCCTTGGATAATTAGGCGATTTCCGGTTTGGTCGAGGCGATAGGAGAGAGCTTCGGAAATGTGGGCGGGCTTGATGGAGTCGGAAGCCTCGAAATCGGCGATAGTCTGGGCGACTTTGATGGTTTTGTAGAAACTTCTAGCGGAGAGATCAAGCCGCTCGGCGGCAGAGCGGAGAAGGCTCTCGGCTTCGGACTCAATTTTAAGGAGCCGGACAATATCGGCAGAGGAGAGGGAGCTGTTGGAAATGCAGTCGCTGCCGTAGCGGCGGCGTTGTCGGAGGATAGCTTCAAATATTTTATTTTTTACAATATCGTGTTCGGGATGTTGGAGGGCGATTTCGGGGGTACTAGGTAGCGAATTTTTGGCAGTATTTCGCGTTTTCCGGGCAGTTTTAGCGGGCTTAGAGCCGGGAACGGTCAAGGAATCGGTCGAGACCTTTTGGACCGTAATAAGTAGGTCTATGCGGTCGAGGAGAGGTCCGGAAATCTTCTTTTGGTAGTTTTTAATTTGGGCGGCGGAGCAGGTACATTCATGGGTCTCGTCGCCGTAAAACCCGCAAGGACAAGGGTTCATAGTGGCGATGAGCATGAAGTCGGCAGGAAAGGTCGTACGGCTTTTGGCCCGGGCGAGGGTAATTTGACGATCCTCTAACGGCTGGCGAAGAGACTCGAGGACGGTCCGGGGGTATTCTGGCATTTCATCGAGGAAGAGTACACCGAGGTGGGCAAGGGAAATTTCGCCGGGAGTAAGAACGGAGCCTCCACCGAGAATGGAAATAGAAGAGGCGGAATGATGGGGCGTGCGAAAAGGGCGACTGGTAATAATCCCGCAGTCGGTAGAGATAAGAGAGTAGAGCTTGGTTAAAGGAATTTGCTCCTCGGCGGTAAGGTCGGGTAAAAGATCGGCAGCAGTACGGGCGAGAAGAGTCTTTCCAGCGCCAGGCGGGCCAGAGATTAAGATATTGTGGTGGCCAGCAACGGCGATACTAAGGGCGCGCTTGGCGATTGCTTGATCTTTGATTTCATCGAGGAAACTTTGACTGCGCCTAGGAGTATTTTTCTTTTTTACAACATTTTGGGCGAGCGGAGTAGGGATAGCTTGGTTTTTAAGGATAAGGAGGAGCTCGGTAAGATTGTTGACGCCGATGAGTTTGATGCCTTTGACGAGCGAGGCTTGCTCGAGGTTGTCCGAGGGGAGAAAGACTTCTTTGTAACCGAGACGCTTAGCAGTTTCGACGATATTGATAATACCATGAACGGGGCGGAGCGAGCCCTCGAGCGAAAGTTCGCCGACGAAAATCCGGTCTTTGACGTCGGTATAGACAAGCTGCTCGGAGATAAGCAGAACAGAAAGGGCGATGGGCAGATCAAGATAGGTGCCGTCTTTGTGGAGGTCGGCGGGAGCGAGATTGACGGTAATCTTGTCGATGGGGAAGGAGAAACCGGAGTTAGTCAAGGCGCTACGGACGCGGTCTCTAGCTTCGTTGACAGTCTTGTTGGCCATGCCGACGATATTGAAGGCAGGGAGGCCATGGTTTTTATCGCCCTCGACTTCGACGAGAGCTCCCGAAAAACCGGACGGGATTATGGAATACACTTTTACAATCATGATTTTATCGTAATACAAATTTTGAAAAACTTACAATCATAACCACGATGTTTTTGGGCGTTGTATTTTTGAAGTAATCTGGTCGTTACTGGGAAGACAAAATCTTCGAAGATTGCAAAAATTACACGCTCAAAAGGGACATGGTTAAATGATAGGGAAATATCCCTTGTAATTTGAAGGGGCTTGTGGTATAATCTGAATAGGTTTG
>JAFUBU010000063.1 GCA_017460045.1 Candidatus Saccharimonadota bacterium | reverse complement strand
CTGAGATATTTTCTCTTCTCGATTAGTTTTGCCGCAACTCTCGCCTAATTACCGCTCCGAGCGACGCGTCTTTATCGAAATCATCTTTCGGGTAATACCCCATAATCATCCCGACCATCTCTTTATAGTTGAGCGTCCCGACGAGTTGCCCCATCTTATTGACGACGACAAAGAAGAAACAATGCGTCCGAATAAACGCCGCGACCGCTTGCTCGAGCGAATAATCCTCGCGCAAATAGCAAACTCGCGGGTCGAGATATTTTTCCGCGGTGTCGTTTTCGCGAATTTCGAGGGAGTTCAGCCGGTCGACCGAAATCGTCCCGACGACTTGTCGCCCCGTCTCGTCGACGACCGGGAAAGTCGAAGTCCCCGAGCGATACAACCGGTCGAGCGTCAACGGCCCGAGAAAATCTCGAATATTGACGAATACAACTTTCTCGCGCGGCGTCATAATATCCGCGACGCGGAGATTTTTGAACTCCATCGCCGCGATAATCATCATCCGTTCTTTCTGCGACAAAACCTCGTCCGGTAAATCTCGCAATATTTCGATAAATTCTTTTAGCGTTTTGGGCTGCATCGTGGTATAATAGACTTATATCTTATTAGAGTATATTATAACATATTTTAAGCGAGGAATAAAGATATGCAAAAAAAGAGTTACACCGCCGGTATTGTCTTGGCTATTATTGTAGTCGCTTTTTTGGCGCTTCTTGGAGTTAATTTGATGAATAAACACCAAAACCAGGTCAACTACGACGACTACGATTTGAGCGGCTATATTGGCCCAAACGAGTTTAACGGCGAAATTGGCGACAATGTTAAAGGCGACAAAGACAAGGCTAAAGTCTACGTCGTCGAATACGCCGACTTCCAATGCCCGGGCTGCGCAGGCCTAAATGCCTACGTCAACAAAATCCCCGCTAGTTTCGACGACAAAGTCGCGGTTATTTATCGCAACTTTATCATGGATTATCATCAAAACGGTACCGCTGCCGCCTCTGCTGCTGAGGCCGCTGGCTTGCAGGGATATTGGAAAGCGTTTGGCGACCTGCTCTTCTCGAACCAGGCCGATTGGCAATATGCCGATGTCGACGAGCGGACTGAGCTCTTTGTTTCTTACTTCAATACTGCCTCGGGCAATAAGGGCGACGTCGACAAGTTCAAGTCCGATATGAATTCGAAAGAGGTCCAAAAGAAGCTTAAGTTCGACCAGGATATTGCCAATAAAATCGACGTTCCTGGGACTCCGTCGCTCTATCTGAACGGCGAACGGCTCGACTATTCTTCGACCAAGACTGAAGAAGAGTTCCTTAAGTTCTTCCACGAAAAAATTGACCCGCTACTAAAATAGGAAAGGATGGAGATGGAAAGAAAGAAATCAGGAGAACTAAAAGCCTACTTGGGCGAAAAAGTCATGGTCGAAGGCTGGGTTAACTCTCGCCGCGACCACGGCGGTCTTATCTTTATCGACCTTCGCGACGACCAAGGCCTAATCCAGCTCGTCGTTACCCCGGATACGGCGGAAAGCTTCAAGCTCGCGGAGCAAGTCCGCGACGAATATGTTTTGAAGGCTATCGGTAAGATGCGCGAGCGCGCCGAAGATTTGAAAAATCCCCATATCGCGACCGGCGATATCGAGCTCGTCGTCGAAGAGCTAATCCTCTTAAATCGCTCCGAGCCGCTTCCTGTTAATACTCATGACGACGGCCCCGAGACCGGCGAAGATTTGCGTTTGAAATATCGCTTCCTCGACCTTCGCCGCCCCTCTATGCAGAATCTCATCAAAAAGCGCTCCGAGTTTTACCAAGTCTTGCGTAAATATATGACCGACCGCGACTTTGTAGAAGTTACAACGCCAATTTTAGCCAACTCTTCGCCGGAGGGTGCGCGCGACTTTCTCGTCCCGTCGCGGCTAAAAGCTGGCCTCTTCTACGCCCTACCCCAGGCCCCGCAACAGTTCAAACAGCTTCTGATGGTGGGCGGCGTTCCTCGTTACTTCCAGATTGCCCCCTGCTTCCGCGACGAAGACCCTCGCGCGGACCGGCTCTATGGCGACTTTTACCAGCTCGACCTTGAGATGGCTTTCGTCGAAGACGGCGAGACGATCCGAAAGGAAATGGAGCCTTTGATGAAGTCTCTCGCGACTGAGTTTGCCGATAAAAAGATCGTCTTAAAATCCGATTTTGCGAAACGGTTTGTACCCGAGGATAGCGATATTCCGCGCATCCCGTTTAACGAAGCTATGGAAGTATACGGCGTCGACAAGCCCGACCTTCGCTACGGTATGGAGATGGTCGACCTGACCGACGCCCTGAAAGATACTGAGTTTAAGGTCTTTAGAAGCCCCTGCGTCAAGGCTCTCTGCGTCAAGGGCGGCGCGTCTCTCTCTCGTAGCCAAATCGACAACTTTACCGACCAAGCCAAAAAGCTCGGTGCGGGCGGACTCGCTTATATCGTCTACGAAAACGGCTCCGAAAAATCCCCAATCGCCAAGTTCTTAAAGCCAGAAGAGCTGGGGAGGATTAAAGAGTTGACTGGTGCCGAAGACGGCGATGCGGTCTTCTTCGGGGCGGACGAGAAAGCGAAGGTCAACAAGGTCCTCGGCCAGCTCCGTATTTCCTTCGCCGACTATTTCGGCCTCGCAAGTAAAGACGAGGTCGCCTTCTGTTGGATTACCGACTTCCCGCTCTACGAGTTCCAAGAGGGCGAGGGCAAAATCGACTTCTGCCACAACCCTTTCAGTATGCCAAAAGGCGGACTGAAAGCTCTCGAGGAGGCCAAGACCGACGAGGATATCCTCGCGATTAAGGCCGACCAATACGATTTCGTGATGAACGGTATCGAGGTCTGCTCCGGGGCCGTGAGAAACTATAGCCCGGAGATTATGTACAAGGCTTTCGCTATTCTCGGCTACGATAAGAGCGTTGTCGAGGAGCGTTTTGGCGGGATGCTTAATGCCTTCAAGTTCGGCGCTCCGCCTCACGCTGGCTGCGCTGTCGGGATTGACCGTATCTTTATGGAATTGATGGACGCCAAGTCTATTCGCGACGTCGTAGCCTTCCCGAAGAACGGCTCCGGTATTGACCTGATGATGGGTTCTCCTTCCCCCGTCGACCTCGACCAGCTCCGCGACGCCCACGTCTCCGTCCTCGAGGACGAGGAATAGTCATGAAGGCGGTTATCGACATCAACCGCGTGAAAATCGTCGTCACTATTCCTCCGAGTCATCTTGAAGCAGTTCAGACCGCAGTTTTTGAAGCCGGCGCCGGAGTAATTGGGAACTATAGCTGTTGTTCTACCGTCGTCAAAAGTATTGGAACTTTCAAGCCGGAAAATGACGCAGAGCCTTATATTGGAACAGTCGGAAATTATGAGACGGTAGAAGAGATAAAGCTAGAATTCGTCTGCGACATCACAATAGTTAAAGAAGTTTTAGCCGCTATGCGGAATGCTCACCCCTACGAGGAGCCAGCAATCGACCTAATCCCTCTACTTGGCGGACCTCCGAAATAACCATAGACACTATTGACTTTTAAGCATAAGTGTGATATAATGCAAGCAACAAGTTAGAGTGGGGAACCACGAGGCTAGTACGTTAAAAGCGATTAGGGAGATTCATATTCCTCGCTTTTTGCGTAGTGGCCTTGTGGGTAAACAAAAATTTGCCCGGCGGGGCTAAACGCAGAAAGGAGCAACTATGGGAAAAACAAAATTAACCTCTGAAGAGGTAAAACAAATTCTGTTACTAATGAACATTAAACAAACTATATTTAGTATAATATTGAGCAGTATATCTGCTGTGATAGCGTTTCTCATCGCAGGAGCAGCGGAAAAACTAACAACTAATATCACGATGATAATAATTATACTAATAATAGCTTTTATCATAGCTCGATCTACATTGTGGATCGTGCTTGGCAGAATCTATATCGCAATTAGCGATTTTTACAATTTCTATATAGCTGATCGCAAAAACGACGCTTGAAAAAGCGTCGTTTTTACTTGGCCATAAATCTTAGAGCGGGCGAATCCAAACTCTCATTTGTGTGCTTGGGCTTTTCGTGTTGGAAATATATATTGTGGACTTCTCGTGATAACTCTTCCATGTCCGTAATTTCGAACGAACAATCTAATTTTCGCGCAACCTCTGATACGGCCTTCTTGACTGCGACATCATTGTAATTTGCCTCTTTTGCCTGCTCAAAAAGTTTTACGATCTCTTTTTCTGAGGTTTTTAGCTCCCAAATAGCTACATTGTCATCAATTGAAACGCGAAAAAGGTATTGAGAATCAGAAAGTCCGTTCGTCTTAACGCTATGTAAAAAAGCCTTGCCAACTAAGTGCATATGTACATGAACATAATTAGCGTATCTTGATGTAGTATAAAATCGCATAACATCATTTTAGCATACTTGACTAATCTTTTACTAGCGCTTGTTTGAATACTCTAGTATGGACTTTTTCGGTCAAAAGTAGTATAATTATACGAGTTTTTAGGAGAGCATATGAAAAATGCGATAAAAATCCGCGGCTGTCGGCAACACAATTTAAAGAACATCGACGTCGATATTCCGCGCGACAAGTTGGTAGTCTTGACCGGCCTTTCCGGCTCCGGGAAGTCGAGCCTAGCTTTTGATACGATTTACGCCGAGGGCCAAAGACGCTACGTCGAGAGTCTGTCTTCCTACGCTCGGATGTTCCTTGGCGTCATGGATAAGCCCGACGTCGATACTATTACCGGCCTCTCCCCGGCGATTTCGATCGACCAAAAATCAACCTCGAGAAACCCTCGTTCGACCGTCGCGACCGTTACCGAAATTTATGACTATCTCCGCCTCCTCTTCGCCCGCGTCGGCGTCCCCCATTGTCCGATTTGCCATAGCAGGGTCTCTCGCCGGACTAACGAGGACATTGTCAACGAAGTCATGAAGCTCCCGCTTGGCTCTAAACTTATGCTCCTCGCCCCGATCGTCCAGCAGAAGAAGGGCGAGTTCCAACATATCTCCGAACAATATATCGCCAAAGGCTTTTCGCGCGTCCGCGTCGACGGTATCGTTTACGCGCTCGACGAATTTCCGGAGCTCAAGAAAACCGAAAAACACGATATCGAAATCGTCGTCGACCGCTTTATCTTGAGTCCCGATTTGCAGAGCCGTATCGCCGGCTCGGTCGAACAGGCTCTCGACCTCGGCCAGGGAATCATCAAACTCCTTAAAATTACCGATAATTCTACCGCCGTCGGCGAAAATCCGGGCGCCGATAATACCGAAATCTATACCTACTCCCAGCGTTACGCTTGCCCGAACCATCCCGACGAGCTTATTCCCGAGCTCGAGCCGCGCCTCTTCTCTTTCAACGCTCCCCAGGGCGCTTGCCCGACTTGTACTGGTCTTGGTACGCGTATGGAAGTCGACCCTAGCCTCGTCTTGAACGACAACTTGACCATCGCCGAAGGCGGGATTCGCCCCTTTAACCGCGTCAGCCAAGATTCTTGGTGGCTCCGCCGCCTCGAGACCGTCGGCAAAAAACATAGCTTCGACATCTATACCCCGATTGGTCAATTCTCCGAGGAGATCAAACATCTTATTCTTTACGGCACCGGCGCCGAGAAATACCGCGTCCATATCGGCGGCTCGGGCCGATTTTCCGAAGGGACGACCTACGAAACGACCTACGAAGGCGTCATCCCGACCCTCGAGCGTCGTCATAAAGAGACCGAGTCGGACTTTATCAGAAAAGACATCGAGCGCTTTATGCGTGTCAAAGAATGTCAGACTTGCCATGGCGCGAGATTGAAACCGGTCGTCCTCGCTGTAACGGTCCATGATTTAAACATCGTCGATATGTGTAGTATGGATGTCGACCAAACTCTCGAGATTTTGAGTCAAGATCTCGGCTTTACCGACGAAGAAATGCAAATCGCCGGCCCGATTATCAAGGAAATCAAAGAGCGTGTAAGATTTATGAAAGATGTCGGCCTCGGCTATATGGAGCTCGGCCGCGCCGCTAATACCCTGAGCGGTGGCGAAGCCCAGAGAATTCGCCTCGCGACTCAAATCGGCTCTGGTCTCCAGGGCGTCCTCTATGTCCTCGACGAGCCGTCGATTGGTCTCCATCAAAGAGACAACGACAAGCTAATCGCAACTTTGAAACACCTCAGGGATCTTAAAAATACCGTCCTCGTCGTCGAACACGATGAAGACACGATGCGCTCCGCCGACTATCTGGTCGACATTGGCCCGGGCGCTGGCGTTAACGGCGGCAAGGTCGTTGCAGCCGGTACTCCGGAGGAAGTTATGCAAAATCCCGACTCGATTACTGGCCAATATCTTTCTGGTGCGCAAAAAATTGAGACCCCTAAAAAACGCCGCAAGGCCAAGATGGGCCTCGAGCTCGTCGTCCGGGGCGCGCGCGAAAACAACCTTAAGAATATCGATGCTCATTTTCCGCTCGGCGTCATGACTGTCGTTTCTGGCGTCTCCGGCTCGGGTAAGTCAACTCTCGTCAACGAAATTTTGGCCAATGAATTGCTCGCCCGTCTCCACCGCGCCCAAACCGTCTCGGGCGCCCACGATAATATCGAAGGTATCGAAAACCTCGATAAGTGTATCGTCATCGACCAGTCGCCGATCGGTCGTACCCCGCGTTCTAACCCCGCGACTTATACTGGCGTTTTCAACCAAATCCGCGACCTCTATGCCCACCAACCCGAGGCGGAGCTCCGCGGTTACAAGGCCGGCCGCTTCTCATTCAACGTCAAGGGCGGTCGCTGCGAGACTTGTCAGGGCGACGGCGTCAACAAAATCGAGATGCATTTCCTTCCGGATGTCTATGTGACTTGCCCGGCTTGTCATGGCCGTCGCTACAATCGCGAGGCGCTGGAAATTAAGTATAAAGGCAAAGATATTTCCGAAGTTCTTGATATGACGATTGACGAGGCGGTTGAGTTTTTCGCCAATATCCCGAGTATCGCCCCGAAGCTTAAAACGCTTCAGGAAGTCGGCCTCGGCTACATCCGCCTCGGCCAGCCCGCGACGACTTTCTCTGGTGGCGAGGCCCAAAGAATTAAGCTCGCGACCGAGCTCGCTCGGCGCAGTACCGGTAAGACTCTTTATATCCTCGACGAGCCGACTACTGGTCTTCATACTGCCGACGTTAAAAAACTCCTCGCAATTTTGAACAAGCTCGTCAGCGGCGGCAACTCGGCGATTATTATCGAGCATAATCTCCACGTCATCAAATCCGCCGACTGGATTATCGATATGGGCCCCGAAGGCGGCCAAGGCGGCGGCCAAATTATCGCGACCGGTACCCCTGAGGATTTGGCTAAATCTGCCAAGACCCCGACCGGCGAATATCTAAGAACAGTTTTGTAATTTTTACAAGCTCCTAAACCAAGTTTTTATGCTAAAATGGTATTATGAGTAATGTGTTAATAATTGGGAATGTTCATCAAGACGTCTATCTCCGTCTCGATGAGCGACAAAACAAATTCGAGGTTGGCGAAGACGGTACTCCTTGGCTCGACCTCGGCTTTAACGGTAGTAGCCATAATTACATTAAACAGACTAAAGTTTACGCCGGTGCGACCGTCGCCCTCGAGGTCTTAAACCGGATGGGCGCCAATGCCAAGATTATGGGGAGCCTTGCCGAGTTCAAAAACGGCGAAATCGTCCCTGGTGAGCAGGAAATCAAGACCACTCGCTTCATCCTCTGTAAAGAAAACAAGATTACCTACCTCGTCCCGGAAAACCGCGAGGAAACCGTTTGGGTCAATCCGACCGAGCCGGCTGACTGGATTTTTATCGATCGCTCGGCTAAGATAACCCCGGAGTTCGTCAAGGGCCTAAAAGGTTATCTTTCGATGTCGACTCATACCCGCCTGGTTGTCTACGCTCCGAAGGAGCTGACCGACGCCGACCGTGAGCTTGTCGAGATGGCTAATCTCGTCTTTTCGGACGGTCTCTTGACCGGTACGAAATATTACGGCTCGGTTTGCCAGCTCTCGAGTAGCGAGCTGACTTTTGGCGACTCGAAAATTATCTGGTCTGCCGACAACGCCGATTTAATGACACATCTTACCTTGTATTCTATTCTTGCCGCGACTATCTTTGGTGCGCTTCTTCGCGGTAAAACTATCGAAGACGCTTTGATGATGGGCCGCGATAATGCTCTCCAATCTTCCTTGAAGGGGACGACCCCGCTCGAAAAGCTCGAGGAGATGTTGAGCCTCGCTCGGTCTGAGGAGGCCGATACCGCGATGATCGCTAAGACCCTCATGGCTCCCGGTAAAGGTATTCTCGCCGCCGACGAGTCGGGCGGCTCGATTCATAAGAAATTCGAAAATATGCGTATCCCCGACGACGAGGAGCATCGCCGCGACTACCGTAATATCTTCTTTACTACTCCCGATTTGGAGAAATATGTTTCCGGAGTCATTCTCTTCGACGAAACTGCTCGCCAAAAGGCCGACGACGGTCGCGACTTTGTCTCGTTCTTAACGTCTAAGGGTATCGTCGCCGGTATTAAGGTCGACCAGGGCCTCGAAAACTTCGAGGGGTCTGAAGAAAAATACACCAAGGGTCTCGACGGCCTCCCGGAGCGGCTGAGTGAGTATTATGATATGGGTCTCCGTTTTTGCAAGTGGCGCTCCGCCTTCGAAATTGCCCCTGGCCGCCCGTCCGATATGGCGATTGAACGAAACTGCGCCGATCTCGCGAAATACGCCCGGATTTGCCAAGACGCCAAGATGGTCCCGATTGTCGAGCCGGAAGTGGTTTATGATGGTAATTATACCATTAAACAATGCGAAGACGTGACCGCTAAAATTCTTGATACGCTCTTCGACGCTTTGAATCGCGAAAAAGTTCGCCTGAGCCAATGTATCTTGAAGGTCAACATGGTTCTCGCCGGCAAACAATACCCGATTCCGTCTTCGAAGGAGGAGGTCGGTCGCGCTACCGCCGCGGTTCTCCGGACTCATGTCCCCCAGAGCCTGGCTGGCGTCGTCTTCCTTTCTGGCGGCCAGACCGTCGTCCAAGCGACCGAAAATCTCCAAGAAGTCACGAACCAAGGTCCTTTCCCCTGGCCGGTTACCTTCTCCTTTGCTCGCGCCCTCCAAGACCCGGCGCTGACCGCTTGGATGGGCAACAACGAAAACTGCGATACCGCTCGCGAGGCCTTCCGTCAAAGGTTAATTGCCAATACCGACGCCTTGCAAAAATCGTCAAAGTAGTGTAAAATATAGAAAGTTAAGTTAAAAGGAATAATATGGCAGAAATCAAGTTGTCTTTAGAGAAGCGCGAGATTGCCGGCAAGAAATTGGCGGCTCTGCGTGAGGCTGGAAAAGTTCCGGCTGTGATTTATGGCGGACAGACCGAGCCTACTTTGGTCCAAGCTGAATACAATGAAATTGAGAAGGCGCTCCGCCTCGCCGGATACCACTCTACGCTCGATTTGAGCGTTGCCGGCAAGAGCCAGCTCGCAATTGTTAAAAATATCGATATCGACCCGGTTACCCGGAAGCTCGTCAACGTCGAGTTCCAGGCGGTCTCCGCAGACGAAGTTATCGAAGCGACCGCTCCGATTGTCCTCGAGGGCTTTGAGTCGTCCGAGGCAAACAAGTTGCACTATGTTATCCTCCAGGTCATGGAAGAAATCGAGGTCAAGGCGAAGCCGGCCGACCTTCCCGAGAAGATTGTCGCTGACGCTTCGAAGTTTGCGACGCTCGACGATAAGTTGACTATTGCCGACCTCGTCCTCCCGAAGGGCGTCGAGCTTGCCGATAAAGAGCTATCGAGCGATCAGGTTGTCGCCAGTATCTACGACCCGGCCGCCGAGGCTGCCGCTCGTGAGGCCGAGGAGGCCGCCGCCGCCGAGGCTAATACTGACGCTGCCGACGTCCCGTCGGATAACGGTAGCAAGCCCGAGGAAGCTCCCGCCGAAGGCAAGGAGTAGTTAAGCGCCATGGGGCTTCGGTCTCATGGCCTTTTTTGTTGCCACTAAAATCCCCGCGCTTAAAGCGCGGGGAAGGAGGGTTAAAACTCGGCGATTGCTCCTTCGGGGACGAGGAAGCGGACCGAGTCCAAATAGGGCTTGACGGTAGTAGTAAATACTCCGCCGGGGTACTTAAAGCTATATGTTCCGGAATTGTAGGTATATTCTATCCTCGGCGTGCTACCGTCGGTCGTAAAAACATCGACGTCGCGGACCTTTTCGCCCGAGATAAATTCCGAAGTCTCGCCGCCGTCCTGGCTGATATAGGTACAATAGTACCCAATCCCCTTATGGGAGACATAAATTGGTACTTCGCCGTCGGAAATTTTCGTCAGCTCGTATTCTTTGACGACTTTAGAACTCGTATGCCTTATTCCGAAAACAACGTAGAGCAACGATAACAAAGCAACCAAAATTACAATTAAACGGTTTTTCATAAGCGCCTCCTTATTGGTAATGTACTCCCCGAGTTTTCCTTATTATACAACAAGATACGAAAAAACGCAAAATGTGTTATAATATTGGTATGCAATATCTCGCCGTTTTAGGACGTCAACCGGAAATTTCGCTCGCCGAGCTCGAGGCGCTTTTTAGCGATGTTAAAAAGCAAAGTTGCCTAATTGCCTTTTTTAAGTCCGACGCCGAGCCGAGGCTCGCGCGCCTTGGCGGCTCCCTAAAGCTCGCGAAGAAGCTCGAGAATATCTCCCCGGAAGAATATTTACTAGGTCTCCCAGACGGGAAGATTACCTTAGGCCTCTCTGATTACACCTACGGCGATAAAAAATATTCATCTCGTGATATAAAAAATATATCGCAATACGGAAACCGGATAAAGCAAGCACTAAAGGCGGAGGGCCGCTCCGTCCGCCTTCTTCCGAATTCTACTCCGACTATTTCTACCGCCGCCGCCCATCACAACGGACTCGGTCGTAGCCCTAAAAAAGTCGAGTTGATTAAATTCCGCGGAGATTGGTTCGTCTCGCTCGGTAGCCAGAATATTACCGCCTACAAAAACCGCGACCAGGTTCGCCCTGCTCGCGACGCCAAGGTCGGGATGCTCCCGCCGAAGCTCGCCCAGATCCTTATTAACCTCTGCGGTCCGCTCCCGATAGACACAACTATCCTCGACCCTTTCTGCGGGACCGGCGTCGTTTTACAAGAAGCCCTCTTGATGGGCTACAACGTTTATGGTACCGATAAGGACGAGCGGATGGTAAAATATACCGAAAAGAACCTAATATGGTTGTCAAAAAAACAGCATCTAAATCAGAAAATTACCCTCGAGCAAGGCGACGCTACTTCTTTTCAATGGACCGAGCCTTTCGGTGCGGTCGTGGCTGAAACTTATCTTGGTCCGCCTATGTCCGAGCCCCCGGCCGATATTAAATTAAAGACCGCCAAAGAGGAATGCGGCGCGATTTTTGCCGGCTTCTTAAAAAATCTCGCTCCCCAAATTACCCATGATACGCCTATTGTCTTGGCGCTTCCGGCCTGGCGTCGGCGGGACGGTTCGTTTGCTCGGCTAAAAACGATTGACGAAATCGAAAAACTGGGATATAATGTATTAAATAAGAGCGCGGGCGGCCTTCTCTATGCTAGAGAAAATCAGGTCGTCGCTCGTGAGATAATAGTATTAAGGAAGAAATAATATGTCACATGTCAAAGCTGGCGGTACCGCCAAGAACATCCACAACAACGCTGGCCAGCGCCTCGGCGTCAAGCGCTTTGGCGGCCAAAAGGTTAAAAACGGCGAAGTCCTCGTCCGCCAAACTGGCAGTACGAAAATCGCCGGCCCGGGGACCTATATGTCGAAAAACTTTACGATTCACGCCGCCAAGGACGGCGTCGTGACCTTCGTCAAGACCAAGAAGACCCACTTCTCCGGCAAATCTCTCCCCCGCGTCCGCGTCGAGGTTCGTTAAAAATCCTCCCCCTAAATCTCCGCCGCCTAGGCGGATTTTTAGTGTAGGTTATGATATTGTAGAAATAAAACTTGTTGCAAATGTGGGAAATGTGGTAAAATAGAATAGACACAGACGTTTATAAAAATCGCTACGACAAATTTTATCAAGTCAGTTGATGGTTTTAGAACATTTTAATAGCAATTAGAAAATCGCTAGTCTCGTTTGAACAATTAAATCAGCCCTGCATCACGGGTCCAAAGCTGGTTGCTCAAGCGAGACAGCTGACAGCCCGTAGCGATGTCTGTGTCAAGGATATCCGATGGAGGGCTGATTTAATTTTCTAATAAAATAGTACCCAGTCGGAATCCGGGTACTATTTTATTAAACACGGAGGTCACATGAGCCATACCAATACAAATCAAACTAATTTGAAATACCTTAAGGGTACTAGAGTTTTATCACCCAGCTCGAGTACCCTTAAGGGAGTTCAACTTATTACGTTTGTAATGGTTGGACTCCTTACCTCCTTTGGTATTAGTATATTAAGTAATCTAGCCTTTGGTGGTTTCTTCTCCGATTCCGCTTATGCCGCCTTCTCGGCTAGTATTTCTCGGAGCGGGACAATCAATCTTGCCGAGTCCGGTTCGGACAGTATCCGCCCGACTTCTTCCGGGACGCTCGGGACAGGCTCGGATACTGTTGCTGTAACTACAAACTGTACCTACGGCGGATACAATCTCTACGTCTCGGCTACTAGTACCGGCGGAACAAACTTAAACCTTTCCGGGGCTTCGGCTTCAGAATTAACAAACGCTAAGAATTATATTGCAACTAGTAGTACCGCTACCGGAAGTGAAACTACTCTTTCTCGCGATACTTGGGGAGTAGGGAAAACCGCTTCGGCTT
>JAFUBU010000062.1 GCA_017460045.1 Candidatus Saccharimonadota bacterium | reverse complement strand
CTAACAAGCAGCGCTACTACCGCTACCTACTCCGCCGAAGCTTCGGTCTCCCTCTCCGACCTCCTTGCCGCCGCCTCCGCCGCCGGCCAAACCACTACTTCCGGCTCGACCATCACTCTCTACCCAGTTTGGGAGCAGACTGTTACCTATATGCAGAATTGGACCGGATGTTCCGCCCTCTCCGAAAGCGAGCAAATTACCCTCGTCGATTCTCGAGACAACCATGAATATACCGTCAAGAAACTTCCAGACGGCAAGTGCTGGATGACCCAAAACCTAACTCTCGGCGATAGCAATTCTACTTCCGCTCAAAGAACGCTTACTCCAGACAATACCAATATCGATAACAATACGACTTACTACCTCCCTCCGGCTGGAAAGCAGGGCGACATCACTAGTAGCTCTGCCCTTACCAGCTCCGACGTCGCCAACTTTACAAGCGACTCGGCTATCGACCAAAATGCCAAGACTCAGTTCCGCACCAAGAGCAGTAGCTATACTAACGATTCTGATACCGGCTACTACAACTTTTATACCGCTACCCTAGGGTTCTCCTATTACAGCGATGGTAAAACCTCCGGCTCTTCCACTCGCGACATCTGCCCGAAAGGCTGGCGCTTACCTTGGACCTCCGACTCCGGTACAACTAGAACTACTACGGCAGACTTTTATGTCCTCGCTACATCATATAACCCAAGTGCCTCATGGACGAATAAGCCGACTGGTTCTACTACTTCAAACCCATCTACTACCAACTCGACCATTCACGCCGGTATCCATAACGGAGCCGCCGCGAATGGTAACAACTACGTCGGCTTCTCGTACTCGGGCTACTGGGATAGTACGAATTCTAGCGCCAGCAATCTTGGTTCGGGCGGGCTCTACTGGTCCTCCTCGGTCGCCCATACCAACAGCGGCTACAGCCTGGACTTCAGTTCGTCGAATGTGTACCCGCAGGACAGCGTCAACAAGTACCGCGGGCTCGCCGTACGGTGCGTGGCTAAGGATGCTATGCAAGACAACACTGCAAGCTCTTTGCCAGAGAATGAAACTACCACCCTCCGCGACTCTCGCGACAACCAGAGTTACACCGTCTACCGCTGGCCCTCTACCGGCACTGCTGGGACGGATTACCCCACTGGCATGGCCGGCTACGCCATCATGACCAAGGACCTCTCCCTCGGCTACGTTACCGGTGGCTCTATTACTAAAGGCGGAAGTCTTACCCTTACAACTTCCGACTCTGCCGCCGCCGGGACTATTACCTACGTAAACTCTGCCAATAATGGCTCTGGTTGGTCTACCACTAACTCCGACGATAACCTCCAATATACCTACGGAACGGCCACCAATAGTTCCCACGGCTATTATTCCTACGGCGCCGCCCAAAAAGTTTGCCCCAAGGGTTGGCGTCCGCCGACTCGGACTGAATACAATAATATCGCGACCTTTATGGGCGGAGACAACTCCACCGGCTCTTCGAAGATTAGAGGTACTCCGTATAACTTCGTCTACGGCGGCGCCTTCTACTCGTCTGGCTTGTACGATGTGGGTAGCGTCGGCAACTATTGGGCCTCTACCCAGAACTCCAGCGCTTACGGCCACGACTTGGTCTTCAATTCGAGTAGCCTGGGCACGAACAACTGCAGTAAGAACTACGGTATGTCTGTACGTTGCGTAAGCGCGCCATAGCGCGCTTTCCGCCGGGCTGAGCCTCGAGTACCGAAAAGCAAGCTTTTCGGATTCCCTCGTCTCCTACGGCGGTAGCCGCTCCCTAGTTTTTCCAAATAGCCATTGAAGAGAGCTGGCCAAGACCCCTTCCCCAAAAAACTCGTAGCACATCCCAAGGAAATATGGTATAATTAAAGCATGACAACGGCTGAAGCGACAATATCTATGGTTAATCATTTATCTGAGCCTGAGCTCCTCAAGGTTCAAGATTATATTGAGCGGCTTTTTATTAAGCGAAAAAAGCCCGCGATGAGGACATACACGCGAGCGGAAATTATCGCGCACATAGATAAATCTTTGGCCGATTCTAAAGCGGGCCGGGTTTATACTTTGGACGAAGTGGAGGAAATGACTAGAAAAAAATATGGGCTATAAAATAATCTTG
>JAFUBU010000011.1 GCA_017460045.1 Candidatus Saccharimonadota bacterium | reverse complement strand
TTTGGTGGAGCGTACGAGAATCAAACTCGTGACCTCGGCAATGCGAATGCCGCGCTCTATCAGCTGAGCTAACGCCCCAGGTGTAGATCGGGGCGAGCTAGGAACCAGCTTCTAGCTCGCCCGTCCCGTAAATGGGACCTACTGGTCGTCTACTCCTCTATTATATCACACTTTCTAAATAGATGGAACCGGGAATTTTAACGCCATCTCACGGACTTCTTCGCGAATCGGCTTAAACTCCTCCGCGAACTCGTCTAGCTCTTCTTCCGACGCCGCCTTCTGGGAAATCTTCGCGACTTTTTCCATCCATTCGGCAATCTGCTTCATTTCCGTAGCCCCCATCCCGCGCGTCGTAATCGCCGGCGTCCCGAGTCGGACTCCAGACGGCCGAAAAGCCGCCGCCTTGTCGCCCGGAAGCGCATTAGCGTTCAAAGTTAACCCGACTTTATCGAGCGCTTTCTCGTAAACCTTCCCGTTAAGACCGAAGCTCGCCTCGACATTAACTAAGATCAAGTGGTTTTCCGTCCCGCCGCCCTGCAAGATAAACCCTCGCTCTTTAAGCTCGGCAGCTAGCGTCTTGGCGTTCTCGACAATTTTTGCCGCATATTCCCGAAATTCCGGCCGCAGGGCTTCGCCAAACGCAACCGCCTTCGCCGCGATTACATGCTCAAGCGGACCGCCTTGCGTCCCCGGGAAGACCGACCGGTCGATTAACGTCGGAATATTCTCGAGTGTCTTCTCCGGCTTGCGTAGCGGCGAGGAAACTTTACCCTTCGAGAGAATTAGCCCGCCTCGCGGCCCGCGCAAAGTTTTATGCGTCGTCGTCGTCATGACATGAAACCCAAAGTCGAGCGGATTCGGATGTACCCCGCCGGCAATCAGCCCGGCGACGTGCGCCATGTCCGCCATTAAAAGCGCCCCGATTTTCTGCCCAATTTTCGCTACTCGCTCGAAATCCGGTATCTTCATAAACGCCGAATACCCGACCAAAATAATCTTCGGTTTTTCTTCCAGCGCCAACCGCTCTAATTCATCATAATCAATATCGCCTTCGGCCGTTACGCCGTAGGGAATAAACTTCCAAATGTGCGCCGAGCGCGTTACCGGCGCTCCATGAGTTAAATGTCCTCCATGCGCCAAGTTCATCGCCAAAATCTTGTCTCCCGGCTCACACCAAGCGTAATAGACCGCCTCGTTGGCGTTCGCCCCCGAGTGGGGCTGGACGTTCGCGTGGTCGGCGCGGAACAATCTCATCGCCCGCTCAATCGCTAGCCGCTCGATCTTATCAATATTAACTTGCCCTCCGTAGTACCGGTAATTCGGCAGCTCGGTATCTAATATGCGCTCTTCCAACGAGCGCTCTGCAGTGAGCTCATCAAACGACGGATAGCCTTCGGAATACTTATTGGTAAGCACGCTCCCCATCGCCTCCAAAACCTCTTTCGATACATAGTTCTCGCTCGGGATCAGCTCCAGCCCCTCCTTCTGTCGTACTTTTTCCCGTTCAATCAAATCAAACACTAAGTCTTTCATAATATCTCCTTTAACTTATTTTCTAGTATAAATAACAAATGAATAACTTAGATCATTTTCGCGTCCTTTCCCCACGATTTCTCGTCGAAAATCGACCTTATTAAAACTCGGAAAATAAACATCCGCCTCCGGAAAGCTCGCGTGAATGTCCGTCAAATATAACTTATCCGCCTCGGAAATCAACTGTTTATAAATACTCCCCCCTCCGATAACAAACAACTCCTCCGAGGACCCCTTATATTTATCTACAAATTCAAATAGCTCCGTAATCGCTACGACCTCCGGTCGCGAGGCCGCAGAGCAAGGCTTCGCCAGCGCCTCCTTCGAAAACTCCTCCGGGTCGCGAACTAGGACGACGTGTTTTCGCCCCGGCAGTAGGGAAGGGAGCGACGTAAAGGTCTTATGCCCCATCAAGACCGTATGGCCCGAGGTCAGCTCGCGAAACCGTTTCAAATCCGCCGGTAGCCGCCAAACTAAATCCCCCTTATATCCTAGTTCCATCTCTTCCCCTACCGCTGCAATCATCGAAATCATGCCGTAATCTCCATTTTTAGCCTCCCTTGATGCTTATATCCTTCGAGCCGAATATCGGATAGCTTCTTCGAGTTGTCAAATTTGAAGAAATCTTTTACCTCCGGGTTAATCCATAATTTCGGCGCATCAAACAGCTTCCCGTCTCGCGCGAGTTTTTCGTCTCGCCGCCGAATTTGTTCGCGAATCCCCTCGACTTGGTTCTCGTAAATATGCGCATCGTTCGTCACGAACGTCATCCGTCCCGGCTTGAGGTCCAAACAATGCGCTACTAGACAGAGAAACGTCGCATACTGCGTAATATTAAACGGTAGCCCCAATGGGACGTCAGTCGAGCGCGAGTTAACCAAGATATTTACTCGCCCGTTTGTAATATTCCATTCGTTACTCCAGACGCAGCTCGGCAAGGCCGCCGTCTTCAGATACTCATTCTGCCACAGCGACAAAACCATCCGCCGATTTCCCGGGTCGTTTTTCAGAGTCTCAATTAAATCCTCGGTCAAATGGTATTTATGGACGATCCAGCCGTATGCCGTCCCGATCGTATGCGCAAACTCCTTCCCAAAGTGTTTGCCCATATAATCTCCGTTTTCATCTATCTCCCACTCGTCCCAAATCTTCACCCCCCGCTCTTGTAGCCACCGCACATCATTACTCTGTACCTGCCAAATCCACAGCATCTCTAGTATCGCCGCCCGAAAAACCGTAAACTTCGTCGTCAGGACCGGAAACTCTTCCGCGAGGTCAAACTCTAAAACCTGATGTGGCAACCGGATAGTCGCACTCTCGCTCTCTACCTGCGCAATATGATTCGGCATCGAAACACTCGCCGTCCCCCGCGTCTCGGTTTTATGGGTGTAGTTCACGACCCGATCGCCATCTTTCAGGATTCGCTCGCAAAGGTCTAAATATTGTTCGTCGAATTTACTCATCTACGACCTCCAACTTATCTACTACCATTATATCAAATGTAATTTTTACTAAAAGTCTTGATTTTTCAAACCGTCTAGTTTATAATTGACTTGACAGTCTGAGAAAGACTATTTTTTATAGCAAGTTAAAGGAGTAAGTATGGCAAAAATCACCCACATCAAGGCTTCCGACCCTGGCGCCAAAAAGGCTCCGCAGGACGAAGCGGTCGTCGCCCCGAAATCGGCTCCGGACGAGGACGAAGAGCTCGAGTTCTCTGAAAAAGAGGCCCG
>JAFUBU010000061.1 GCA_017460045.1 Candidatus Saccharimonadota bacterium | reverse complement strand
GACGTTATTTAAGAAGTCACTTGATGCTTTTGGCAATCTCGGCACAAAGATTCAAGGCTTCGGCCAAACGCTCGGTCGTGGAGCTACTGGGGCATTGCGTAATGCTGATTGGTATAAGAACGCCCAAGAGCGCGGCATAGAGCGCCGCACCCGCATCCGTGCCGGTCTAGATCAAAATGGCCAGGAACAAACCAACCCTCTTCTTCGCCAGCTACGCTCTCGCAACGACCGTACTCGTTCGCGGTATCGTTCGCAATACTTAAAGAACCAAGCCGAGCAAGATAGGGCGTCCCTCTTGAATGACCCGAGGTATATGGAAGAAATGCGCTTCAAACAAGACCTTGCTATTGAAGGTGAACGGAATGAGATTGAGCTTATGAACGACCCAACCTACCGGGATACTCTGCGCGCAAAACAGGACAGCGATATCGAGAAAAAGCAAACCGAGGCGCAGGCTTCTGCGCTTGGACGTGGCGCGTTCGTTCGTACTGATGGTGCAGCAGTAGACGGAACGAGAACAGATTCGCTGCGAGATGCACTTATCTTTGAAGCTTCGAGAGCAAATAATGAACAAGATATCGGGCGCATCAGAGCACTTTACGATGCACTACGCGCTAAGGGAGATTCTGGCATAGACGCACTCGACGAGGCATGGGACAGTGGCACGCTCCAAGGAAGGGGCTTTGAACTCATCCGCGACAATATCGCCTCCGACGGCGAAATTAAGAGTAAAGCACGCTCGCTCCACGCTACCGCAAATGCGGTTCAAAGCGGAGCACTCGCGTACGACACTGCCGGCGGACAAGTTGCATCCGCTAGAGCCAACGGTCAGTATATTCGCAGTATTGCCGCTGATAAAATCCCTGATCTCACCGGGCACGAACTACGAGCACTATCGACCGCAGCCAGGACCGGCAACGCCGACGCTTCCGAAGTCCTATACCTTGCCTTCACTAATCGGGATATCGCCCGTAAAATTAAGCCCACTGATGCCACTCTCGTACAGGAAGGCGCCTCCCAGCATGTTCTCGCTCAAAATATCGAACGGGTAGACGGTGGCCTGTACGAATATACAGATCCGAACTCTGGCGCGCGACTTGCTAGGAGAATAGAAGTCACAAGAGATGGCCGTTTCAGATACCAAGCAGGCACCAACAACCTCATCACCGACCAAGAATTTACCGCCCAAAATTATACCCCACGGTGATAGCTATCTAGAATGCCATTGATACTTTTCCACAAGTTTGTTATGATAGTCGCATGATAGTAAAAAAGCGAGGAAAAATCATCCCGAATGGTGTCATTCTCAAAACCCATGAAAATGCAACAGTGGTTTTCCTGACAGAGCTGGGTCTTGATGTCGAGCTAATTCCAAAAAGCAATATCGAAGGTGTCCATACCCCAGATATTAAGATAGGCGGACATAAATGGGAGATGAAGGCTCCGATAGGTGAGGGTAATCAACTGATGGAAAACACTATCCAGAAAGCTCTGAAGCAATCACAAAATATTATCATTGACCTTCGCCGCACGAAGCGACATCAAACAAAGTGTCTAAGGGAATTACGAAAGCAGTTCGTAAATAAAAAGGGCATCAAACATCTCAAGATTATTACGAAAAACGGGAAATTGCTTGATTTTAAAAAGTAATTAGAGTATAATCATAAACAGTGAGGGCAGGACCTGCAGTGTAATATGCGGGACACCGCCCTCTTTTTCGACGCTATGAGCCCCATTTTTTATCTCCCTTTAAGCCCTAGCCGATAAAATAGGAGTACAACAAATAAAGGAGCAATTATGAATAAGAAGAAAATTATTGTCACTTCGGCGGTCTTGGCCGCCGCAGCTGGGGGAACTTATGTCGCACTCAACCGTCCGGTTAGCGCTACGGATGGCGAGACTACAAGTAGCACCACCGAGAAACCCAAGACATCTTCTGAGCAATAGCGCATAAAGCGACACCTAGAAAAACCAGAATCGGCTACAAAAGTAGCCGATTTTTGGACATTTTTCCGAGTTATGAAGCACTGTGCTTCATAACTCGACTTTTCGATTGAAACATAAGCATTTTATGGTAGTAACATAGGGCTAAGGCCAAGTTTAGATGGACAGCTAGACGAGGGCCAAATAAATACTAAGTAAAAAGGAAACCCCTATGCTAAAACGCGTTGCAGTTTTTGGTAGCCAAATTGGCGAACAGGTTATCGGCGATATTATCGAAAACAACCTACCCGTAGAAGTTGTGAAACTCACAACGGAAAATGAATGGGAATACCCCTGTGGGACCGAGTCGGAAATTCGCGAATGGACCGAAGAGAAACTTGAGCCGTATGTCGGCCAGTTTGATGTAATAGTTTTCTGTGAACCTGAGATGACTCTATCGAGTATCTATCTCTTGACCCACCGCTATCCTGACCAAAAAATCATCGGCTACGGTCAAAGTCTTGCTCGTGTCTTGGGCAAAGAGCGACGCGTCCGCGTTTTGCTTCCACGCGTCGTCCGCCGGATGAGTCGTTACCAAGAGATGAAATGCTCCTGTTTCGACACCGAAATCTCCGAAGGGGAATACGAGTCGCGGCTCCTATCCGAAGGCCCTTCTCCGCTCGCCACTAAACAAGCTCTGGCCGATTTCCCGGGAGGGCTCGTCGTAATCTATACTCCACGGCTAATCTGTATCAAAAAACAAATTGAGCAATGTGTCAAATGGCGCGCCAGCGTGGTTGATATGTGCGACTCGCTTTTTCGCGACACCTGTAAGGCACTCGAGTTTCGCGGCATCGACGGCCGTCTTATGCGCGACCTCAAAGGCTAGCTAGATTTTTCGCCGCCCGAATCACATTATCAAACAATACTGAGACCGTCAGTGGTCCAACTCCGCCTTTTTCCGGCGTCATCGCAGCTAAGTCTTTCCGCTCTAGCACCTCTGGCGCCACATCTCCGACCAACTTCCCACCTTCGCTCGCCGTCCCCGCATCTACTACAACTGCCCCCGGGGCAACCATCTCGGAGCGAATCAGGTGCGGGACTCCGGTCGCGGAAATAATCACCTCGTAATCGCTCAGAGTGCGAAGAATACTATCGTGTCCAAAAACCGTGACATTATGCCCAGAGCTCTCGAGCATCCGATAAAGCGGTGCCCCAACCAGCCTTCCTCTCCCGACCAAAGCGATTTTTTTGCCCGCTAGGGAAATATCATACCCGGTTAAGAGCCAATTAATCGCCGTCGCCGTCGCAGAATCAAATGGTCGTTCACCGAGCTCAACTTCTTCGCCGTGTACATACTTCAAATCCAACACGCTTCCCGCCAATCCGTCAACATCTTTCTCCGGCTCAATCAGCGAAACTACCTCGTCGGTCCGCTCCGGCTCAACTAGCGGTAGCTGTACAATCGTACCAGAAACCCCGACGTCCGCGTTCGCGACCATCACAGCCTCCTTCGCCTCCTCAATACCAGAGACAAATCTATCTTCGACCTCGATCTGAATGTCTTCCCCGTACTGTGCCTTTAGATTGACATATTTCACAATCACCGGGTTGTCACTATCTCGGACAATTACCAATTTCGGCGAAACCCCTTGCGCTTTCAATTTTCGCACCTCGATGGCTTGGCGCTCCTTGACAAACCCGGCTAATTCTTTCCCGTCTAAAATCTTCACTCTTAAATCTCCTTTCCTATCTCTACCGGCTCCTGCTCTATTTTAAAGCCATATTTTTCAAATACTTGATCAGCAATCTCCGCTCGTGCCGCCGCCAGGTCAGCATACGATTTGGCCGACTCATTAATCAAAACTAGCGCAGCTTTGTCCGAGACGCGCATCCCGTGAAGCAATTTACCCTTTAAACCGGCCTTCTCAATCAAAGCGCCCGTGTTCAGCATCTTTCGCCCATCCGCCTTGTCGTAAATCTTACAACCTGTCGCCTCAGCCAGCGCCAAAGCCTTCTCATCCGAAGGCTCGAAATAAATATTTTTGAAAAAGCTCCCGGCCGACGCCTTCTCGGACGGATCCGGCAGCTTCTCACCCCGAATCGCTGATACGCCGTCGTATAACACCTTCGGCGGGTAGCCATCGTGCGCGTACACTTCTAGCTCGCTCGCGTCAAGCACCTCCTCAAGATGTTTTTGCAGGCTCGCGTAGAGTGGCTCCTCCATCGGTTCGTAATTTCCGTCGTAAAGCGTAAAGACTACCCCTGTAATAATATATCGCCCGGCTTCCGGCCCGGTGTTAAACAGTGTCGACCGATAAGACATTTTCATCTCATCTCGCCCAATCACTACAAACTCCCCCGTTTCCGTATCGTACGCTTCGACATGGTCAATTACCTGAGAAACCTCTTGCCCGTATGCTCCGATGTTCTGTACCGGTGCCGCCCCTACCGTCCCCGGGATTTTCGCCAGACACTCTATCCCTGACATCTCATGTTCAACTGTAAATCTTACAAAATCATCCCAGTTCTCACCCGCTGCCCCGTAGACTAGAAAGCCCTCCGCGTCCGCGTCGACAATATCTATCCCCCGAATTTTCATCAGTAAAATTACGCCAGGGAATCCTTCGTCTCGCCCGAGCGTATTTGCCCCTCCGCCCAAGACGAAATACGGCAAGCCCTTTTTCTTAGCGAATTCGAGCGCCGACGGTATCTCCCACTTCGTCGTAATTTCTACAACGTACTTCGCCTTGCCCCCTAGCCGCATTGTAGTCAGCTCAGAAAGCGGTACGTTTTCTCTTACGACCGTCTCCGCCGCTAAGGGCGAATAATCTTCTCTATTTGCATTCATTTTTACATTATACCACGACAAGATAAAAAATGGCGAATTCGCTTCGCCATTTTCATCTGCTTATGCGCGCCCACCCTGGGGCACATTGATTTGTTTTAATCTGCTTTTTGTTTTTAATGAGTCTCCACACTCCACTAAGTTAAGCGGAACCCCTGTGAAGCGTATAAGCTTATTGTTATTTTAAATCTTAAGCGGTTTCATGTCAAGACCTTTTTTGGAATAAAATTGAAAAAAGTCTCGCAATAACCCAACGGGGGCTTCTCGCGAGATTTTGCCGAAAATATGTTATAATATTCTCAAGATGAAATTCACGATTATCACATTATTTGAAGAGGCGTTGCGACCGTATCTTAATTCGTCGATGATGTACAAGGAGCAAGACAAAGGCCTGCTCGAGGTTGAGTTCGTTAATTTACGCGAGTTTGGTCTCGGGCCGCACAAGTCGGTCGACGATACGCCTTATGGGGGCGGAGATGGGATGTTGCTCAGATGCGAGCCGGTTTTCGCCGCAATTGAGAGCGTACTAGCGCGCGATAAGGATGCGAAGGTTATTTTGCCGACTCCGGCTGGCGAGCTCTGGACTCAACAGAAGGCGCGCGGATTTGCCGCCGAAGACGCCCATTATATTATTCTTTGCCCGCACTATGAGGGATACGACGAGCGAATTCTGGAGCTCGTCGATTACCAGATTTCGCTTGGCCCGTACGTCTTGACGGGGGGCGAACTTCCTGCTCTAATTATGGTTGACAGTATTGTGAGATTATTGCCTGGAGTACTTGGTGGGGAAACTTCGGCGGAAATCGAGAGTTTTTCCGAAGAAGGTCTGATTGAATTTCCGCAATATACCAAACCGGCGGAGTTCCGCGGTATGAAAGTTCCGGAAGTCTTACTCTCTGGCCACCATGGCAAAATCAACGAATGGCGCAAGGCCAACTCGAAAAAAGCCGCGTACTAGGGGTTGAAATCTTACGCCAATTTGGTATAATTAGATAGTACTTTTCCTGGTCTCGTAGTATAACGGTTAGTACAACGGGTTTTCATCCCGTCAATGCGAGTTCGACTCTCGCCGAGATCACCAT
>JAFUBU010000002.1 GCA_017460045.1 Candidatus Saccharimonadota bacterium | reverse complement strand
GGGGCATAGCTCAGTGGTTAGAGCAGTCGGCTCATAACCGATTGGTCCCTGGTTCGAGCCCAGGTGCCCCCACCAGACTAGCAGACTATCGTGTCTGCTTTTTTATGGTAAGTAGCACTACTACCGCAATAGAGCTCCCGGCTACGGCGGCGGCAGATAGACCTAACAAGGCGATGGAAGCTTCTGGCGCTGCGGTCTCGTCACCAGTGTTTGGGACGCTGGGAGTTTCGTTGTCTATGATGACTTCTTCGGAATCTTCGTTGCTACCGCCATCATCTACTGACTCGTCTGAAGGCTCCTTCTCCGAGCCGTCCGAGGGCTCATCCGACGGCTCATCTTCCGGACTATCCGGTATCAAGCTCTTTAATATTGGCATCATACTTTCTGGAATATGCCCGTAGAGCAGCTTTTCCATATTGGCGATTAGGGAATAAGTATGATACAAGGAGTAGTTGTCGCCGAAAGTTTCTCTAGTGTATTTGGCATCGGCAACGACAATCGGGGCGAGAGCGCGGATGAGCTTTGGAAGATTTTCTTTGATGTTTGCAAACTCCGCCATAGTAACTGCAGGAGATTCACCATTAGCATCCTCGTAATCATCATATTCGCCGATGTAGCCCGGAAGATAAGATACGAACTGGTCAAGGTCTGCATCGGTGGCGGTGCCTTCCAAAACCTTGACGAGTATCTGATAGGGTGGGAAGTTGGACAAGGCCTCTTCCATGCTAGTGCCATAGCCACCAGTCAATAAATCCATGAAAGCGCTGCCAGCGACCCTGCCAGCTATGCCATTTTCGGTGCCCTTGATAAAATCAAGGTATGCGCTTTGTTGGTCGAGGGTGCGAAGCTGGTAATCTTGCAACAGTGCTGAAAGTAGTGGTTTAACCTCGTTATTAAAATATTCGCGAGTGAGGCCACTATCTGTGACAAAATCTAGCCAAGAGTCCATAAAATCTTTACCTTTTACAGTGCCAACGGACTTGGTGAGTTCTTTGTCGCTTGTGATGAGTTCTGGCGCCTTTGCGGGATCGATAATGTCGGTAATGTCAATCACTGAGGTGGTAATTTCCAAATCGGCTGGGTGAATTTCTTCGTAGGTGCCAGTGTTATAGAAACCCCAAACCTCTGGGAAGAGGTAGCCGAGTATTAGATCGTTGCCATCTTTCACATCGTGGATGTTGGAGTAAGTAGTTTCTACAGCGCTCGCGCGTGGTGCACCAAAGGTATAAACATAGAAATCATCTGCGGACATACGATAATCTGATAGATGAGCGTTGATGTTTCTCGCGGCGAGGTCGATTACAGCACCACCGCGTGAGTAGCCTACCATCCAGAGCTTGTAGTTTTCAAAGTTGCGGCTAGCAAGATATTGGTTTAGTCGTGCAACGATGAGGCTGGCGGCTTCGGAAAAGCCAGCGTGATCGCCGGTGTCGCCAACGTTGAGGTTGGAGAGCCACTCTGTCATATAGTTATAGTTTCGTGGGGCAACAACGATTAGTTTTTCGCCGCTTGCGAGCGTTTTTTGGGCGATAGTTGTACCCATAGAGTGGCCGTCAATTTCGGAGCTAACATCCCAGCTCTCGTAATCGTGGAAGCCAAGCTGGTTTAGGAAATCTCGAAGCTTGGGGTTCGCAACGTCTGATTCCATAGGATATCCGTCAGACAGATTTTCGTAGCCAGCTAAGGCCAAGGCATACGATACGACCCGTAGTTCAGGATGGTCACCCGGAGAAGGTTCGGAGAAGAACTCGTCACTATATTCAACTGTGCCAGTCTCGTCTAGGGGGTCATAGACAGACTCCCACGGATTTTCTGGGTCTTCGACAAAGCCGTAATACGGGTAAGTAACGGCGTATTTTTCTGCCTCCGCCGCTTGGGCATTGGAGGCCGCCGGATTTAGCAAGGCAAGGCCGGCAATTAGGCTAATACCAGCAATGAGCAGTTTGTGATGGATTGACGCTCCATGTTTTTCGTTCATTAATTTGTTTCCTTTTTAAAAATATAACCTTTTGCTTTATTATACCATAAGAATTGTGTTTTTAATTTGTTTTACTGCAATTGATGAGTCCATCGATGTTGTGGTTGGCGAGGATTTTAACCTCGCCTTTGTCGTTGGTGACCTCGGTAGTTTTGAGGCCGATACTTGTGACTACACCCTTGAAGCCGTCGGCTTGAAGAATAACTGTATCGCCGACGCCGAATTGGTTTTCGGCGATAATGGCGATACCGGCGATAAAATCTTTGATCATATCCTGGAAGGCGAGGCCGATAATCGCAGTCAAGATACCAAGACCGGCGAGGAGGGAAGTAACGTTGACCCCTAAATCTGCGAGAATGACGAGCAAGATAATAACTAGCAGCAGGTACTTTAGTACGCTCGAGAGCATTTGGGAAATCGTCTTGATTCTCTGGCGCTGGGCGGCGGTTGCCCGCTTGCCTCCAGCGTGGGCGAACGCCGACTTGAGGATATGGCGGAGAATCGCGTAGATAATAAGGACGACTAGGAGATAGAGGACGGAGCCGACGAGTTTTTTGATACTAATTTCTAGCCCGAAAAGATTTAGCATATTTAACCTTGGATTAACTCAGTACCATTTATATCGTAGTCAGAGAGAGCGGCTTTTTGGATAGCAGGATTCTCATAGGTATTCCAGTAATAGGTATTGGTCGCAGTAGAAAAACCGCCGGTGTAGATAGTCTTTTCGAAGTCGCCGCCGGCCATAGCCGCCGCGCCATCAATCATCGCGACGCCAGTCAGAGTATGGAAGAGGCGAGAAACGTTTTCTTCTTCGGTAGATTTAGTCGGGTAGTGGGTATTAAGGTAGGCGACGCGGACGAAGCGAGACGGGGAATAGTAGTCACCCGGAATACCGCGCATCAAAGAGCCAGAACCGAAAGCGGTCAGCTCGGCCTTACCCCAAACGACCTTTTCCGGCTCGGGGCTAGAGAGGTTCATGTAGTTCCTCAAGTTTTCCTTGTGCCAGCCGTAGCCAGGTTGGTTAGTCAAAACGTCGACGTCGTTGTGGAAAATCTGGAGGCCGTCTTTTGTATATTCGACAACGATACTGCGGTCTTTATCGCCGATAATCCAGTGGAGAAGCGAGACCGGGTACTTTTCGTTAATCGGCTTCGCGACAATCGCGACGTTTTCGAGGGCCTTTTCAACCTCGTCGACAGTATTAAAATTCATCGCGACCCAAAGCGGGAACTCGTAGGCGGAGATGTTCGTCTTGCCATCAACCGCGCTTGGGGCATACTCAGCATAGCCCGGGAAGTTTAGACCAGCAATCGCGAGGCCTGCATCATTACCGCAGTCGAAGTAGAGCGGAACATTTTCCTGAATAATACCCATACCAATCACGGCATATTTTGGGGTCATATCGCCGAGAAAAGCGGAGTGATAATTATACCCCTTCGGGGTCACAACCACGCGCTCACCGTAGCCGACGGACCAGTCAAGGTTGCGGCCGAAATACATATTACCTTTGTCATCACTAAAGCGTACTCCTGTACACATAACATTCTCCTTGTTTTATTATTTTTAGTATAGCACAACGGTTATGCTCGGGCAAGTTAAGTTGCAAATTTTACAAGCAAGTTTGTATGCTTGCGCGAAAAAAGAGACCGCGATTCGCTCAGACGGTCTCTTTTTAGCTTTAGGTAAATTATTTCTTCTTGGAAAGGGTCAAGAAACCGTTGCGCGGATTTTCGTTGACGACGCGGTCGTCAGGAAGATCGCAAGGGGTTCCCTTGCCGCCCTCTTCGGTCTTGGTAAAGAAGTAAATTGTTTGGGGCTTACCACCACGCAGAGTCACTTCGGACTTTCTGAGATAATAAGTTGTACCTTTGCTGTTAACATGTTTGTAGGCCATGTTTCCTCCTAAATTAATTGTAATTCTATCTTACCGCCCCGAGCGGGCTCTGTCAAGATTTTTACAGGCAAAATGTAAATTTTACCTGTAAAAATCTTGTCCTCTCTCGGGCGCTCGCAAAAGTTGGCTTCGCCAACTTTTGAGCTTCCTAGCAAATCTCCACAGAAAAATGAATTTTCCTGTGTTCGATTTGCTGGAAACTCAAAAGAAACTTCGTTTATTTTGCTCGCTATGTCGGCGGTCAATACTTTTTATCTTAAAACTAATAAAGACATTTTTAATGTTAGCCAGATGAAGAAACGGATAAGAATTACAAGGGCTAAGAGGAGAGTCAGGAGGAGGGCGAGGCCGGCGGGGGTAAAGGAAATAACTGGCGAAATGAAATCGTAGCGGTAGAGGGAAGGAGAAGGGAGGTCGACTTTGATTTCGTCTTCGATCGCGTCGGAGGTCGGATACTTACTCAGCTCGGATTGGTAACAAGCAATATAGTCCGGAGTATTCCAGTCCCAGCCGTATTCATGCGCGAGCGGCTGGCAGACGGACATAGCCTGGGCGTAGATATTGCCGTTGGGGTTGGCGTAGACGCCGGCTTGCTCTTGAGCCTGGACTTTTATGGTAGTAGCGACGCGCTCGTATTCCTTGGCAAGGTAAATTTCGCCAGAGCCGAAGTAAAGAACGTAGTTGCCGTTTCGTTCTTCGATATTGATAACGGTATGGGACTCGACGAATTGTTTGAGCCTGTTTAGCGCCTTGATAGTTTCCTCACTATTCCCCGATTCGTCAGCGGCGACGACGGCGGTCTTCAAATCTTGCATATGAATATGGTCAAAGCGGAGGAGCGTCGCCGTAATAAAAGCGAGGGGAATCAAAAGCAGGGCGAGCTGCCAAGTCTTGATTTTTAGATGGTTCTTTTTCCTTTTACCCACCATATCTGATATAATTATATCATGAATATTTATATTGCGGGAATATCCGGTACGGGAATGGGGCCGCTGGCGTTGATGGCGAAGCGAGCGGGATTCAAAGTTTTTGGGTCGGACAAGGCCGAGGGGGCGGTAGCGCCGGAATTATACAAAGAAGAAATACCAATCGAAATCGGGGAGCAAGACGGAAAGTTTTTAACAAAATGTTTCGAGGCCGAGGGGGTAGACTGGTTTATACATACTTCGGCGATGGGGCCGGAGGCGCCGGAAGTTTTAACGGCGAAAAAACTCGGGCTCAAGATTTCGAAGCGAGACGAGTTGATTGCGTATCTGGTAAATAAACTCGGGCTAAAGATGGTCGCGGTAGCGGGGACGCACGGCAAGACGACGACGACCGCGATGATTACCTGGGCGGCGCTAGAGCTCGGGCTACCGGTTTCCTACCTCGTTGGGTCGACGCTTCCCTTCGCCGAGGCCGGTTCGTACCAGGAGGATTCGGAGTTTCTAATCTACGAGGCGGACGAATACGACCGCAATTTCTTGAAGTTTTACCCCTGGCTCGCGGTCGTGACGACGATTTCTTATGACCATCCGGACATTTATCCGACCAAGGAAGATTACGAGGCGGCCTTCATGCGCTTCATGAGCCAAAGCGAGCGAGTCATTCGCGAGCCGTCGGTCTCGGCGACGGCGTTTGCGCTCGCGGGAGAGAAGCGGCGGTACGACGCGGCGCTCGCGCTCGAGGCGGTTAAAGCGATGGCGGAAGAGGTCGGACGAGAAGTGGCTGAGACGGAGATAATTGAGCTCTTGAATCAATTTCCGGGGGTCGGGAGGAGATTTGAACGCATTGCGCCGGGAGTCTATTCAGACTACGGACACCACCCGGAGGAGATCGCGGCGACGGTCGAGATGGCGGTCGAGGAGGCGGAGCGGCTCGGTTTGCGCGGCGTCGTCGCAATTTATGAGCCTCATCAAAACACCCGCCAGCATGAAGTCAAAAACGGCTACCGCAAGTCCTTCGAGGGTGCGAGCCGTATCTTTTGGCTGCCGACTTATCTGACGCGCGAAGACCCGACGCTTCCAGTCTTAAAGCCAGTCGAGTTTATCGCGAGGCTCTCGAACGCGTCTTTAGCCGAGCCGGCGGAGATGGACGCAAAGCTGCTTGAGAAGCTACGTCAGTATCTAGCAGACGGCTACCTACTGCTCTTTATGTCGGCGGGGCCTCTTGATGGATGGGTGCGACAGAATTTAAGTTAGCAAGGGAGTTTTGAGCGCTACTCGCCGCCTGCTACCGCCGAAATTTTACAACAAATAGCCTAGCCTTAGAACTCCTAAAAGTTGGTCGTTCTTCGGCTAGGTATTAGTTGTAAAATTTGCGGGGCGAGTGACGCATTGCTCAAAACTCCCTTGCCAGCTTAAATTCCCATTACCATTATCAAGAACAGGTAGACATGAAGGGCGTTAGGTAGGCCGGCGAAGAAGAAGAGGGTAACTGCGTAAGAAAATAATGTGGCGAGGAAGAGGGGGGTTAGATTAATGTTTTTGAGGATGAAGACTAGCGTCGCGAGGGC
>JAFUBU010000060.1 GCA_017460045.1 Candidatus Saccharimonadota bacterium | reverse complement strand
TCGCAGACAGTCCAGGCGACTGCCATTTTGATGTAGTACTCTTCCCTATCTTTTACGCGGACAATGCGATCTAAAACTACGGCGAGATAGTCTGTGGTGACATAATAATTTTTCAAGCAAACTAGGGCGGTGCGGACATAAAATTCAGGGCCGGTGAGCAAATCGTCAATTGTGTTTAGAAAATCTTCGCGATGTTTCTTGACGGATTTGAGGGAGCTGCAGAATAAATCAGTTGTACACCAGTTGTCTATTTTTTCTACAAAACTTGGTAGGTAGGATTTCATTTTGTCATAAGGCAGACTCGCAATAACGAAGCCTTGAATGGTGAGTTCTTCGTAGCTTTTTGGTAGAAGTTCAAGAAAATCTTCTTCTTCGCCGTTTTTTGATAGATTTTTTGCGATTTCTCGGAGGATGGGAGTGCGGACGCCAAGCAGAGGATATTCGGTCAAAATATCACCAGCGACAAATTCGCGATAGTCGTCGTCAATGGAGCGAGTGAGGTTTAGTTGGAAATTGGAATAGTCCATGATTATTTATTGTGCAAATCGAGTTGGGCATATGGAATGGAAATTTTGGCTTCTTCTAGAGTCTTCACAATGACATGAAGTGCATTACGGCGGGCTTGGAGACGGTTCATGGGTTCGCTGGTTACGGCTATTTGATAGTCTAGCGAGGAGTCGTTAATAACCGAGAGACCTTGATAGATGCTGGAGGTGATAAGATCGGTTGTGGCTAGTTTTTTGACGATTTCTGCCATCACGGCATCGGCTTTTTCAATTTTTAGCTCGTAAGGCAAAGGTACTTTGATAAAGATATGTCCAGTATCTACTTCAACTTTATCAAAATTGCGATTGGCGATAGAAACAATATTCATAGTATTGATATCTTGAATCTTGGTACTACGGAGGGTGATAGTTTTGACAATGCCGAGGTTGTCGCCAAATTTTATTAAATCGCCGATATCATAGTAATTACTGGAAATGATTTCAAAACCTCTGAAAATATCCTTCAAAGCATCTTGGAGAGCAAGGCCAATCACTACAGAAGCGATACCGACACCGGCAAGCATAGAGCTGACGTTAACGCCGAAAAGCTGCAAGACAATCAAAAACAAAATAACGGCGAAGGTCGTACAGACAATGCTTTTTAGCATCCGTATGTAGGTATGTTTGCGTTTATCACTAATATGTTTAGTTGGTTTTTTAGAAAAATCCATGATTTAATTATACCAAATGATGGTGGGGTTGGCTATTTGAACTGTGTACTCTAGTCCCCGCGTGCATGCTAAGATGCCAACCCCGTGCTAAATCTAGGAGGCAAAACGGCGAGGCTACTTAAGCAGGCACCTAACTGAGTAACCGTAGCTGCGATCGCGGTAGTTCGTAGGATTCACACTGGACGAATTGACGCTCAGGCTGTACATACCGCTACCATCGTAGTAAGTAGATGACCAGAAGAGGCCGCTTGAGCCCTGATTGGGGGCGGAACTACTGATGAAGTGGCCGGATAGAGGGGTACTTAGGGCGCTTCTAAAATTAGTAGCGTTAGACGAGTAAGCCGTATATAGTGCTTGGTATTCTCCAGAAGACCCTCCAGTAGGCATGCGCCAACCTTTCGGGCAGATATCGTATGAAGCGTTGCCAGTACCAGAACCGGAACCATAGCAGTAAGTACCAGCAGAAGCCGCACAGTAGTTATAATATACACCAATTTTACCAGAACCAGAACCATAGCTTGTAGTAGTATTGTTAGCTGAAGCACTATTAAACATTGGAGCAGTAGATCTATTAAATCCACTGGTTTTTCTATACCCATTCCATGTGGAGGCAGAGATGGTGGAAGACAAGTTAGTATTGGCACTGGTGAGATCCGTGGTGATATCGGTAGAGCCGAGTCTCAAGTTATCTAGCATCCAGACCTTGCCATCTGCGAGCTTAGCAATCTTGTAGGATTCTCCATCACGAGAATCTACCAGTTCTCTTGTATCGCCTTCTGCCATAGACTCTGCTTCTGACACAGTAAAATCTTGCATGTAGCTTACTGGAGCTACACCAGCT
>JAFUBU010000059.1 GCA_017460045.1 Candidatus Saccharimonadota bacterium | reverse complement strand
GCCGGAAGAACGGAAAAAGACGTTCATTGAACAGACAAAAGCAGAGTTCGAGCTTCGAGTCGGGGAGGCGATTTCTAAGGGGCTATCGGAAGAGCAAGTCAAAGAATTTGCGGCGCTTTCGGAGGGGGACCAAAAAGCGATTCGGAAGGTCGTGTTTGAGATGGACTCGGATTTTCGAGACGATCCGGTCTACAAGACGCTACTGAAACAGAGCGGGAAAGAGTCGGGAGACTGGGCGGTACTAGGCGAGTATTTGTCGGTACGTTGGATACAGAAAAATCGACCGGATTATAGAGCGGTCGTAGAAAAAGTCTTTAGGGAATTGAAAGAAGAGATTAAGCAGAAAGGAGCGTAGGGGGGTCGAGGGTAATTTTTAGATTGGGGGATTTTTTAAGCGACGCTAGAGCGCTCGCGAGGGCTTTTCGCGAACGAGATCTCAGGACGAGCTGCCAGGTATAGCCTTTTTCGCTTCGTTCATGAAAAGCAGGGGTAGGGGCGGAGACGAAAAGCCCAGAGACGCCGGACAGAGCCTTGTAATACGATTTGATATTTTTTAGGGCGGCCGCTTCGGTTTTGTAGGTTAAAGATAATTTGGCGAGGTAGGTAAAGGGCGGGAGCTTGGCGCGAGCGCGGGACCTTAGGAGGTAGTCGCTAAACTTTTCGTAGTCGGCGGAAGAGGCGTAGCGAATCGCGGGATGGTCAGGCTGGTAAGTTTGGATGTAGACTTCGGCGGTATTGAGGTGGCCACGACCGACGCGGCCGATGACTTGGGTCAGAAGCTCGAAAGTGCGTTCCTCGGAGGTAAAATCGGGGAGACTAAGACCGGCGTCGGCTTGGACGACGCCAACGGTAGCGAGGAGCGGTAAATCGAGGCCTTTGGCGACGGTTTGAGTCCCGATGATGATATCGAAGTCGCCGTTTTTAACCTGGTCGTAAAGGGCGTCGAGAGTTTCGGATCTTAAATTATCGGCGTCGAAACGAGCGAGGCGGGCGTCCTTGAAGAGCCTACCAAGCTCGGTCTCGAGGAGCTTAGTGCCGAAACCTTTGTGGAGGATATTGGGGCATTTACAACTCGGGCAGTTTAGTGGTACGGGCTCGCTATGGCCGCAAGTATGGCAGAGGAGACGATAAGAATCGGTATGGAGAGTAAGCGGAAGGAAACAAGTCGGGCAAAGGGCTTGCCAGCCACAATTTTCGCAGATAGTAAGCGGGGCAGAGCCACGTCGATTGTGAAAAATCAAAGTCTGATGGCGGTTTTCGAGGTTGGCTTGGATAGACTTAAGAAGCGGAGTACTAAAGTAACGATTCTTATTGAAGAACGTGCGATCCTTAAAATCGATAATGCGGATATTCGGAGCAGAGGCGGTAGATTTGGCCTTGGTTTTTAGGGGTACGAGAGCTTCATGTTTGGTTGCGAGGTAATAGTCCGAGATGAGCGGAGTCGCGGTCCCGAGTAGGCAAGTAATTTTAAGGCTACTCGCGATAAAACTCGCGAGGCGGGTAGCGGAATATTTCGGAGAGTTTTCTTGGTAGAAAGAGGACTCGTGGGCCTCGTCGATAATAATTAGGCCGAGGTCTTTAACCGGGGCGAAGAGGGCAGAGCGAGGACCGATAATAATCTGGGGAGTTTTAGCGGTTAAGATTTGTGCCCAGATTTGGTGGCGCTCGGAGTCGGTCTGCCGGGAATGGAGGAGTACAACCGAGCGGTCGAAAGTCCGCTCGAAGATTTGGACGAGCTGGGAAGTCAAGGCGATTTCGGGGACGAGAAGAACGACGGATTTCTGGTCGGTCAAAGTTTTCTTGGCAAGCTTGAGATAGACGTTGGTCTTGCCGCTACCGGTAATACCGAAGAGGAGCTTGGTCGCGGTCGAGGAGGATCGGATTTTTTTAAGGGCGGTTTTTTGGGACTGGTTTAGGGGGATGTCGGGGTCGGCAGTAGAACTCGGAGTCTGAGGGACGAGAGATTTGCGGCGAGTTTTTTCGACGCCGGCCGGGAGAAGGGCGGCGGCAACGGAAGGGAGAGGATTTAGGTAGTATTCCGAAAGCCAGACGAGCGATTTTAGAAGGTGGCCCGGGAGAGGAGTTTCGTATAAGAGCTTTTCGATAGGTTTGGCCTTAAAGTCGGGGGCTTTAACCTTTTTGATGACGATGCCGGGGATTTTAGATTTGCGTAAGGGAATTAAAACGAGGTGGCCAGGTTTTAAGTCGAGCTCGGAGGAGTACGTCAAAAAGTCGACGGCACTACTACCAATCATTTTTGCGGGAACGACCTCGTAGAACATATAATCATTATTATACAGTATGGAAGCAGAAGTCGCAATTTACCTTCCCAGACGCTGTCCGCCGCCTAGGCCGTATGTAATAGCAAATCAGTATGTTGTAAAAAAGTTGTTGTGGTTAAAAAAATTGTAATTTTCACTAGATTTTTTGTAGGGGGTGGGGTATAATTGAAGTACAAGAAGTGTAGAGTTAATAAAAAGAGGTAAATAATGTTAGATATTTTCATAACATCAAGGGTGCGGCGCAAAATCTTGGTAGTGTTTGCAAAGTATCCCGACTTCAAGACACACGTCAGGGCGCTATCGAAACTAATTAAGGAAGATCCGGGGAATATCCAGCGCGAATTGAAGCGGCTCGAGCTGGCGAATTTTCTGATTTCGCAGCGCAAGGGACATACGGTAATTTATCAGACTAACAAAAAATACCCGATTCTAAAAGAGCTTCAGAGTATGGTAATTAAGAGCCAGCAATATACTTCGACTGGAGAACCAATCAAGGGAGCGAAACAAACTAAAACGATTAATTAGGGCTAGACGGTGCGGTCGGCTTTGTTTTCGAAATTGTTAGAGAAACGAGGGTTCAGCGAAGGTTTCTTGTCGCCGAAGTATGAGAAACTTTCTGACCCCTTTTTGTTGCCAGATATGGCGGTAGCGGTCCAGCGAATTAAGCAGGCGGCGGAAGGTGCGGAAAAAATTTTGATTTACGGGGACTATGACGTCGATGGGGTAACGGCGACGGCGGAGATGTACGAGCTACTTAGGCTCGCGGGGATAAAATCGGAGAGGATAAGTATGATGTTGCCGGACCGATTTTTAGATGGATATGGAATGAGTAAAAAAGTTGTTCAACGGGCGGTCGCCGAGGGGGTCGGGCTAGTAATTACGGTCGACTGCGGGAGTAACAATGGGGAAGTGATTGACGAACTGAACGCGGCGGGGGTAGAAGTCGTAGTAACGGATCACCATGAGCTAATGGGCGAAGTCCCAAAGGCGGTAGCGGTAGTAAATCCGAAGCGAAAAGACGTAGAAACTAAGGTCGAACTGCGCGAGCTTTGCGGGGCGGGAGTGGTATTTTTCTTGGCGAGAGCCTTGGCGCACGAGGGGATAATACCCGAAGGGCAAGAGAAGTGGCTACTCGACCTTGCGATGATTGGGACGATTTGCGATGCAATGAAAGTTACGGGGGAAAAT
>JAFUBU010000058.1 GCA_017460045.1 Candidatus Saccharimonadota bacterium | reverse complement strand
TGGTGCGAATGAAGAGACTCTAACTCTCGACCTCTTCCTTGGCAAGGAAGCGCTCTAAACAACTGAGCTACATTCGCATATTTTGTTAATAACTTTATTATATCAGATAGAACTTCGTTTGACAATGGTTTTTGTAGAAAAAAGACCGAGCTGGCGACTTTTAGCACAAAAATGGAGCCGCTGGCAGGGGTCGAACCTGTGACCTGCTCGTTACGAATGAGCTGCTCTACCAACTGAGCTACAGCGGCGTCTTAATGAATTATAGCATAATTACTCGGGAATCTCAATGTATTCTTCGATTTTATTTGCCTCGCGGAGGGAGGACATCTGCTTGTCGAATTCGGAGAATTTAACGAGGAGGGAAACGTAGCTAACGTCGCTACCGGATTTCTCGGTACATTTAATAATATAATAGCCGTCGCCGTTCGAGGAAACGAAAGGCTCGCTAACTTGGTCCTTGCCGAGAGAGAGGGCCTTAATAGCGCGACCACCGTCGACGTTTTCTGCGCCAACGAAGCCAGCGGTCTCTTCGTACTCGACGCGCGAGCTAAACTGGTCTCGGGCCTTTTTGAAATCGTCGTTGTTTTCGGAGAGATATTTTTTAACTTCAGTAATAGTACTTTTAGCATTAGTATCGATCGCGACGGAGACGTTCTTTTTAAGAAGGGAAAGTTTTAACATATAGCGATATTCGTCCTCGGAGAGACCGAAGTTGTCTTTAACAATGCGGAGAAAGCTCTCGCTCCCGAGCTCGGTCCCGCCGACTCGGCGATGGTCGTCAAAGGCGGCGTCGATTTCGGACTGCGCAACTTCGATATTTCGTTCGCGAGCGAGCTTGGCCGCGTAGGTATATTCTTCGGCAGCGTTTAAGGCGGAACGCTTAAAATAATTGCGGCGCGCGTCTTCGTCTCCGCCTTCGCCGAGAAAGCCGGATTGCTCCTCGATTGGGCGGACGCTACTTTTGTAGAGCATAAGATAGTCGGAGTAGCGGACGTTTTCGCCGTCGACTTTGGCGACGCCGACGGGGAGGATTTTAGTTAGGCGATACATAACGTCGCTCGTAGTCTGGACCTTGTAGAGGAGAAGGTAGCCAGCGATAACCGAGCCGATAACGGCGGCGACGGCGACGATAATGGTAATAACGACAAGCTTATGCTTAGAGTATTGGAGGGGGTATTTAAACTTGCGGCCGCTTTTTAAGACTTCCTCGCGGCGTTCCTCGATTTTTTCTTTTTCGGTCTTTTTGACGGATTCGGCAGAGGCGGTTTCTAGGTTCATATTAGTTTCCGTTTAAGACTTCTTCAATCATCTGATGGGCTTTAGCGATAGAGGCGGCGTCTTGGTAGGTAACATAGAGGAGCTGGGACGGGTAGCTATAGGTATAGTCCATTCCGCCGGTACCCGCGAGGGTATAAGAATGGATTTTCCAGTTGGGGAAGGAGTCGAGCTGGAGTCGGACGAGACTCGAGATATCGTCGGAAGTTACGCTCGTCTCGAAAGTACCGTTTAAGGAGTTTAAGATTTCGGAATAGCGGCTAATAAGGGTACTGCTACTAGAGAGTTTGGCGAAGATTTTTTCGATAACTTGTTGTTGGTTTTCGCCGCGATGGGTATCGCCGGTATTGTAGGCCATACGCTCGCGCGAGAAGGCGAGGGCGCAGCGACCGTCGACGAAGTTGTCTCCAGGCTGGATAACGCAGCTAGGGTCGGTCCAGCAGGTAATAGGAGTATTCCAGTCAGAATTAATTGTAATACCGCCGATAGCGTCGACAAGGCCGACGACGAAGCCGAAGTTGACGCGGATATAATCGTCGAATTTAACGCCGAGGAGGTCTTCGATAGTCGATTTACTAAGCTGGACGCCGCCAAGGGCGCCGGCATGAGTTAATTTATCCTTGAGGCCGGTCGTTCCGTGGAGCTGGACGTAGTAATCGCGGGGAATAGTCACGAGGAGGATTTGGGCGGTCTTGGGGTTGACGGCGATAGCGATATTGACGTCGGAGAGGGAGGTATAGGGTAGTTCGCCGTGTTTATCGTCAATACCGGAGAGGAGAATTAGGAAAGGTTTGGACGCGAGGTCGGTACCGTCGTCCTCTTTTTCGACGCGCTTGGTAATTTTAACGGTAGCGATGATTTTGGTCTTTTCGCCGTAATCGGAGGCCGTTTCGATAATTGAGTTGTAGATAGAATCGCCCAGGAGAATAAGGGCGTCACTATCTTGAAGCGGGAGGTTGGTAACGTCGTCGATATTATCGTTAAAAACGAGGTCGGCGCCGAGCTGGTCCTTAACCGCGCTCTTTAGCTCGTCTTCGGAGACCGAGAAATCGGGAGGAGCGGTAATAGTAGTATTTTTGAGATCTTCGGCTTTGTCGTATTTCGAGTCGGCGCCGGTCAAGACGTCGTAGGTCAAAGTCTGGTAAGAGACGCCGTTTAGGTTTTGATCGAGGAAAGCGAGAGTATCGCCGAGCTTGAGATTCCCGAAGAGCGAGACGACAAAACAGAGGAGAGAAAGGACGCTAAGGACGACTCGAGTCGCGGCCTTGGTCTTTCTACGGAAGGCGAGACGGAGGAAGATCAACATCAGAATAATCAAGACGGCGACAATCGGGTAGAAGAATTTCGCCGGGAGGAGATTGGAGCGGGAGATATTAAAGATAAGGATACCGACCGAAATCGCGGCGGCGAGCGTCAGGAGGATATGGATAATTTTAAGGGGGCTTTTCATAGTTTTCTTGGGCTTTTTAACTTCCTCGATAGGCTGTTTCTTAATCTCTTCTTGAGGCTCGGCAATCTCGACAGGGGCTTCCATAGGCCTTTCAACTTCCTTCGAGTTTTCAAAGATAAGTTCGCCGAGCTCGGTAGTAGAGCTCTTAGCTTTCCGCTTCTTAGACGGTTTATTCGGGACGACGTCCATAACTTTTTTCTGTTTAGCCATAAAATCTCCGTTGTTATTATATCCATTATAACATAGTTTTTGTGGTTATGACAAGAAAAAATCCCCCAGTGGTGGGTTGTAAGGGATTTGAACCCCTGACCCCCTCGGTGTAAACGAGGTGCTCTGGCCAACTGAGCTAACAACCCAAATCGTTGGAAAATCGCCTATCTCGGCAGTTTTCCTCGCTCGCTCATCGATAAAGATGCGCTTCGCTCGGAGAAACTACCAATCTAGGCGATTTTCCAAGCGATTAAGTTCTATTGTACCACACTTTATGGTATAATGGAAGAAAAGGAGTTAATTTTATGGCTGAAAAAGAAACAAATGTAATGAAGATGCGGCATACTTTAAGCCATGTTCTGGCGGCGGCGGTACTAGAAATGTATCCGGAGGTAAAGCTCGGGATTGGGCCGGCGATAGACGACGGGTTTTATTATGACATAGATTTTGGCAAGGCGAAAATTACGGAGGACGATTTGCCGAAAATAGAGAAGAAGATGCGAGGGATAGTAAAACGCGGGTTTAAGATGAGTGCGCATGAAAAGACGCGCAAAGAGGCGCTAGATTGGGCGGCTTCGAAAGGGGAAAAGTACAAGGTCGAGCTAATTGAGGATTTGCCGGCGGGAGAGAAGATTTCGTTTTATACGATGACGACCCCGGACGGAAAAGTTTTGTTTGAAGACCTCTGTAAAGGTCCGCACGTCGCCTCTGCTAAAGAAATCGGCGAGTTTAAGCTCTCGAAAGTCGCGGGAGCGTATTGGCGAGGAGATGAGAAGCGCGAGATGTTGACGCGGCTCTACGGGGTAGCGTTTGAGACGGCGAAAGAGCTAGAAGATTATCTTGCTCGACAAGAGGAGGCTAAGGCGCGAGATCATCGAAAGCTCGGGCAACAGCTAGAGCTTTATTGCTCGTCGCCGCTCGTCGGGTCGGGGTTGCCGCTCTTTACGCCGAGGGGGACAATTCTTCGCGAGATGTTAAATCGCTTCGCCCAGAGCTACCGGGAGGACCGGGGCTATCAAAAAGTTTGTATTCCGCATATTGCGCTAGTAGATTTATATAAAACTTCGGGCCACTACGAGAAGTTCCCGGAGCTTTTGAAGTTCGTTTCATCGGAGTCGGGCGACGAATTGGCTCTGAAGCCGGTCAACTGCCCCCACCACGCGCAGATTTTCGCTTCGCAGCCGCGCTCGTACAAGGAGCTGCCGGTTAAGTACCTGGAGACGACGATGGTCTACCGAGACGAGCGGAAGGGGGAGCTAGGGGGGTTGTCGCGCGTCCGAGCGATTACTCAGGACGACTCGCACGTTTTCTGTACCGAGGACCAGGTTGGAGAAATTTTTGGAGAGTTGATTGAGAGCGCGAAAGATTTGTACGCGCGAGTCGATATGAAACTAAAGCTTCGCTTGTCGTTCCGAGACGATGGAGACGGGTATATTGGGACGAAAGAGATGTGGAAGAAGGCCGAGACGGCGATACAGGAGATGGCGGATAAGTACAAGATGGATTACTTCGTCGGGCTAGGGGAGGCGGCGATGTACGGGCCGAAGATGGACTTTATGGCGGTCGACGCGCTCGGTCGGGAGTGGCAGCTCGCGACGGTTCAGCTCGACTACGCCCAGCCGGAGCGGTTTGGACTCGAATATATCGCGGAAGATGGCTCGAAGAAGCGACCGGTAATGGTCCATTGCGCGCTAATTGGCTCGATTGAGCGGTTTATGAGCGTATTTATTGAGCATACGGCGGGATGGTTCCCGTTTTGGTGTGCGCCGGAGCAGGTAAGGATTTTAACGGTTAATGATAAAGTAGCCGATTATGTTAAGGAGGTTACGGCGGTTCTTTCGGGGGTAGTTTTGGAAGAGCCGATTAAGCGAAACGATTTACGGTTCTTTGTCGATTCCTCGGCGGATTCGCTCGGCAAGAAAATTCGGCGGGCGACCGAGATGAAGATTCCTTGCGTCTTGATTGTCGGTCCGAAAGATGCGGAGGGGAAGACAGTTTCGGTACGACTACGCGACAAAGAAGAGACGGTAAAGCTCTCGAAGCTCGCGGAATACCTGAGGGAGCTTTAGGCTTTGGA
>JAFUBU010000057.1 GCA_017460045.1 Candidatus Saccharimonadota bacterium | reverse complement strand
TGTATCAAACTAACAAAAAGAGCCGTTTCTGTCTTGACGATAGAATTTAACTCAACGCGTATAATTTTATGTCCTAATTCCGCAACCTCTAAAACCTCGCTAAAGTGGCGATAAAAAGTCGGAGTAGAAATCTTAGCAATGAGGCAAAGTGTCTGCACAGACAAACGATCATATCGAGAATGGGTCGCATAAAAAGAAAATAAGGCTTCCACGACAGCCTCTCTGGTTTTAACACAACGCCTGTCCATAAGGTTGAGAGCCTCGCTGGCCATAACCCTTATATTATACACCGTTTTAGCGGTTATGTCAAGGGAAGACCTGAGTTAAACCCTCCAACGCACCAACTTAGGTAAAAAGAGTCGATAATTTTAGGCAACGCGAAAAAATATGTTATAATATAAGAAGCGAGCGCCCCTAAGCTTCGGCTTTTGGATGCGACGCCCGGACGAAGGGCCCGATCGAGTTCGCCCTTTCGTCTCCATTTGCGCCCGTAGCTCAGTGGATAGAGCACCAGCTTCCGGAGCTGGGTGTCGGAGGTTCGACTCCTCTCGGGCGTACCACACGAATTAAGGATAGGTTGATTATGAATTTAAAGATCGGAATCGTTGGTCTACCGAACGTCGGAAAATCGACATTGTTTAACGCGCTTACCAACGCGCACGCGCTCTCCGCGAACTATCCCTTCGCGACGATTGAGCCGAATATTGGTATCGTCCCAGTTCCGGACGAGCGCCTCGAAAAACTCGCGGAACTATATCAGAGCGACAAAATCGTCCCCGCGACCGTTGAGTTTGTCGATATCGCCGGCCTCGTCGAAGGCGCGAGCCATGGCGAGGGGCTAGGGAATCAGTTTCTTGCGCATATTCGCGAATGCCAAATCGTTTGCCACGTCGTCCGCGTCTTCAAGGATAGCAATATCGCCCATGTCTCCGAGTCGGTCGACCCGCTCCGCGACATTGGGATTATTAAGACCGAACTCGAGCTCGCCGACCTTGATACTCGCGAGAAGATTGAGATTAAACATAGCAAGGGCAACCCGGCCAAAAACGGCGATGAGCTCGTCCAGTATCTCTCCGAAAAGCCGGTCATCTACCTCTTCAATGTCGACGAAAAACAGCTCGCCGACGAGGACCTTCGCCTAAAGCTCGCGACCGAGGTCGCTCCTTCCCGGGCCGTCTTTGTCAACGCTCGCCTCGAGGAAGAAATGGTCGACATGGCCCCCGAGGAGCGCCTCGAGTTTTTGAAGAGCTACGGCGTCAAAGAAGATGCCCTCTCTGAGCTTGTCAAGGCCGCCTACAAGACTCTCGGCCTTCAAAGTTTCTTGACCGCCGGCAAAAAGGAAGTCCGCGCCTGGACTATTCGTCAAGGTGCTACCGCTCCGGTCGCCGCCGGTACGATTCATACCGACTTCGAAACTGGCTTTATCGCCGCCGAGGTCATGAAGTATAAAGACCTTATTTCGCTCGGCTCCGAAGCTGCGGTCAAGGCCGCCGGCAAGCTCGCGACCGTCGGTAAAGATTACGTCATGCAAGAAGGCGATATCGTCGAGTTCCGCTTCAACGTCACTAAAAGCAAGAAAAAATAATATGTGTGTGGCTGAACAACCTCGAAAATTTGATATATATTGGGGTGGTGGAGTTAAACGATTTTGGCCCTAAGCCAATTTGCAATTCTATACCTAGTTGATGATCGTCCCAAAGTCGGAAACCGCGCTTTTCGACTTTGGGACTGAGCTCGATTCTCTTTGCTGGACTTTCTCTTCGTAATAAGAGAAAGTCCAAGGGAAATTAAAGGAGCAAAAAATGATCAAGGTAAAACTATTCGTTAAACTAAAATCATTTGAGTTCATCCTCAAAATCAAGAAATCCCGCTAAGCGAGATTTCTTAATCTACAAAGCATAGTGAGTTATATTAATCAT